>JBNGDQ010000011.1:18067-20319 GCA_049975285.1 Thermoplasmatota archaeon | reverse complement strand
CCAATGCATCCTTGATGTAATATTTGACTCGCTCAGCGTCATCCCGACCCTGCGCCGACGCATATATCTCGTCCAGCGTCACCAGTTGCGTTGCCAGGCCGTGGTCTTCCTTATGCTGAACTAATGGCTGCAGGGCATCAGTGAACTCCTGGGGGGCGATGACAAGCAGGTCATAGGCATCAGCTATGAGGAGCGGCTGTGATGGTTCCTCATAGGTCACGGTGACCTCGATGCGGTCCACAGAATAGAGTATATTATCCTGCGGGGCATAGCGTGCGGGGAAGGCCTGCAGGGTGAGAAACGTGACATGCTCGCCGTTGTGTAGGCCAGCGCCGGTGCGCCACTGCACCCAGTCCGCGGGGTACACGTCGCCGCTCTCGTATATAGAGCCTTCTTCTTGGATATACTCGGTGTGCTGCATGTTGGCTGACATTGCCCTCGATGCCGGAGCAACCTTTGCCGTTACGTGCCGGGTTTCCACGTCGCCCACGGTCGCCTGGACCTCCTGGATGCGAGTGCCCAGCGGGAACGTCATCGCCTCTGAGGTATAGGGCAGCATGGGCGCGCCTTCATACTGCAGCGCCGTGCAGCCCTCCACGTTGACCTGAAGCCAGCCCTCCCGGGTTATCTCTGGAGCGGGGAACGAAAAGGTATGTGACAGGGTTTCGCTACTGTCCGCCGTCACCGGCGATGATGCCCGATGGGTAGCCTCATGTGAGAGGCCGGCAAGCAAGCCGCCACCGGCAAAAAGAGCCACGATGAGCAAAGCCGCTATTTTTTTCATGACTATGGAATACGGACTAGGATAAAATATTTATTGCCACGGTCATTTACCGTCAGAGTGAAACCATGGCATCAGGGATTAATCTAAAGAAGTGGGCGCTACCGATGGTCGTCGTAGCGTTTGTCCTCGTATTGTTCTTCAATACGTATTTTAATGTTACCTCCGGCGTGGCTATCAACGAGGATGCCACCTCCCTGACAGAGAAATTTTATCTGTCCGGGCCCGACCCGTATTATAACGCCCGGCTGATAGAGGAAACCCTGGAAAGCGGAGAATATGCCTACCTGGGCGGCGAATACGGCACTACAGATCCATTGTTGAATTATCCCCTCGGCCGGTCCGGTGGCCGTCCACCGCTCTTCAACATGATCACCATGGGGGCCGGCAAGCTGATGTCTCCCATTATGGGCGAGGTCGATGCCCTGGGATACGCGATGCAGTTCCTTCCGGCGCTGTACGGCGCCCTGCTGGTCTTTCCCGTCTACGTGATTGGCTCCCGGCTCTTCAACTGGAAGGCGGGACTGGTCGGCGCGTTCATGGTGGCTCTGATTCCGATTCATCTGAGCTCCGGGCATGGCTCAGCGTATTCGCTCTACGACCATGATTCCTTTGTATTATTGCTCACCACGACTGCCATGATGTTCCTGACATTGAGCCTCACGGAGCAGCATGATAAAAAGTCGATGCTGTACGCGTTCATGGCCGGTGCATGTATCGCAGCCATGTCTATGACCTGGGTGGCCGCCCGGTATATCTATGCCGTGGTTGCCGTGTATGCGGTGGCCCAGATGTTCCTGGATATCGTGTCCTCGCGCATCAACCTTCGCGTACCTCGAACCATCAACATTGCTCTGTTCAGCGGCTACCTCATCGCGCTGCCCTTCTTCTTCTACCGGCAGGGATTGGCGATGACGACGGAACTAGCCGTCATTTTAGGCGTGGCGGTATTCAGCGGTATCTACCTCTGGCTGGACAGGCAGAACATCCCCTGGGTGGTCTCCATCCCCTCGATCTTCGGGCTGGGCGGCATCGGCCTAGTGTTTCTCTACTTGATTCGGGATACATCGATAGCGGTGCTTCAGCCGCTTACCCGTATCTCTGACATCCTCTACGGCTCCGGTATCTACGGCCAAAAAGTTTCATTGACGATTGCGGAGGCCAGCACGTTTGACTTCAGCCGGAACGTGATGTCCTTCGGACCGGTGTTGTTCTGGCTGGCCTGGATTGGATTCGTGCTGCTCGCCTACCGGTTCTGGAAGGACCGGTCGAAGCGCGGCTACTTCCTGATCATCATGTGGCTGCTCGTTGAGACGTGGCTGCTGAGCACGGCCGGGCGTTTCCTCAACAACCTGGTGCCAGTCATGGCGGTGCTGGGCGGCTGGGTCCTGTGGATGACGGTCGACCGGCTCAACTTCAAGGACATGGTGGCCACCATTAAGGGCGTCGGCGGCGGCTGGTATGGATTCAA
>JBNGDQ010000011.1:12223-18057 GCA_049975285.1 Thermoplasmatota archaeon | reverse complement strand
AGATACGCCACGTGGCCGGCGTGGTCTTCATCGTCTTCTTCGTGTTCATGCCGAACGGCTGGATGGCGTTCGATGCCTCGCTGCCGTCGACCATGAAGCGAGATTTCGACACGAATAAGCTCGGGGCCTTCGGTCTGGGCCTGAACACGGAGGAGTACTGGACCGATGCGTTTGGATGGCTGCAGCGGCAGGACCTGAACATGAGCAACATCGAAAAACCTGCCATCATCTCCTGGTGGGACTACGGGTTTTACGAGGTCGCCATTGCCAAGCATCCCACGGTGGCTGACAACTTCCAGGACGGCATTCCACCTGCGGCTAATTTCCAGACTGCGGAAAGCGAGCAGGCGGCTGTATCCGTCTGGATCGTTCGACTAGCTGAGGGAGACATGCAGGAGAATGACGGCCAACTTTCGGCGGAGCTCAGGTCTGTCTTTGAGGAACACCTGGGTAACTACAGCGAAGATTTGATTACCATCATCGAGGGTCCGACCGAGTATGTCAACGGTACCTACAATGATGTTATCGGTGAGGAGTACGGCGGCGAAGACTATCGGGTACGCGCGGAAAACGCCCGGTATCATGATGCTGTACATCTGCTCACCACGAATCTCACCGACGATGAACTCACCTGGCTGTACCATGACGTGCAGGAGGTCACCGGCAACAGCATCCGCTATTATGGCGTTGAGGGCTACGACGTCAACATCTTCAACGTGTTCACCTTCCTCGCCGACAAGGGCACCTTTGGCTACGAGACCAGCGAGGATAGATACTTCAACCTCTGGTATACCAACGAGAGTGGTCTCAGATTTACGCCTGAGGAAGTCCAAAACATGACGCAGACCGAGCGGCAAGAAATCGGCCGTCTCACCCCGAACCAGGAGCGAAAACAGCCATTCTACAACAGCATGGTGTACCGGGCCTACCTGGGCTCGTCGGTACCCCGGCAGATATTCGAAAACCAGACCACCAACCAGCAGTATCTCAACTACATGTATGCGCTCATGCGGCCCACGCAGGGATTACGGCATTTCTCCGTGGAATACGTGTCTCCCATCAACAATGAACAGTCACTCTACTTCGTCAGGGGAAGCTTCTGCCGCGGCTGTCCGGCAGTCGTCATCGCCAAATATTATGAGGGAGCCCGCATCAACGGCACGCTGGTCAGCGAGGGTGAACCCATTGCTGGAGCCAGAGTGACCGTCCAGAAGAATATCACTATCTTCAATCAATCCCGGGCCGTCTCGCATGACAGCACGGTTACCGACGCCAGCGGTCATTTCTCCGTCATCGCCCCGGCTGGCAACATCTCGCTGTCGGTGACGCAGGGCACCGGCCAGAATCAGGTCCAGGTAAAAATGATTCCCTTCAACCAGACCGGTGAGCAGGCGCCCATCACGGAGGATGAGGCCATGCGGCGCGGAGACTGGCAGCGCGACCTCGGAACCATCGTCATCAAGAAAGGAAACATCGAAGGCATCGCCTACTGGGACAAGGATGGCAACAGCAGATACAACGCGAGCGTTGACACGCTGATGTCCAACGTCAAGATAACCATCGGCGGTAAGGCGGCGACCACGAACAACCAAGGCGAATACCGGATCACCTCGCTGCTGCCCGACGCGTATACCATGAACGTCACCAAGAAGGATTACGACGTCACGGCATCCAGGCAGGTTGCCGTTCGACCCGATGACACCACGACCAAGAATCTATCCCTGGTGCCAACGCAGGTGACGATGAGCGGGCAGACCTGGCTGGACGTGAACGAGAACGGGATACGCGATGCCAATGAATCAGTTCCCAACGTGCCAGTTGACTTCACCGTGCTCGATGCCCCCGACCAGAACGCGAAAAACGCCACGAAGCGGTCCAACGAAACCGGTTACTACACGAAGGACCTGTCGCCGGGTACCTATCGCATATCGGTCAACATCACCGCCAACGAAACCCGGTACGTGTACACCCGGACGGTCACCATTGATATCGGCGATGCACCGATGACGATGGACATCAAGATCGCCCGAGTCGAGTAACCATGCGCTATGAGGAATTCAAGCAATACCGGGAGCGGATGAACCGGAAAATCCTCGAACAGGGCGACCGGGATACCAAGCGGTTTTTCGGGCTAGATACCGCGGTATATCAGGACAACGAGCTGCCAGCGAAGACCAAGGAACTACTGGGTCTGATCGCATCGACGGTGCTCCGCTGCAACGACTGCATCCTGTACCATCTCGATCGATGCATCGACGAAGGCTACAGCGATGCAGAGCTCTACGAGGCATTAAACGTGGCGCTCATCGTGGGCGGCTCAATTACCATCCCGCATCTCCGGTATGCCTACGACATGATCGACGAGATACGGGACACAAAATAGTTACCGGATAACGATGGTCACGATGTCTCCATCCCGGACGACGTGGTCCAAGCCGACTCGCTGTCCGGGAAAGGCCGCAGAGGGCCCCCAGACGGCGGCATAGCGAAAATTCTCCTCGAAGGCTCGATGTACCTCACGGCAGACGTCGGCTATCTCCGCCCCTTTTTTGACGACGAGCGGCCGCTCCATATCCGGCTTGCCGTGCTGCGGCTTCAGGTAGACGCGGGCGATATCGAGTTTTTCGAAGATGCACTCTCTGAGCTGCTCGAGACCCTCCCCGGTCTTCGCAGAAATCGGGATACCCTCCCCGCAGTCCCCATCATGGATATCGATCTTGTTACAGGCGACGACGGATGGAATGTAGACCCGGTTGTCCGCCAGCGCGTCGATGAACTGCTCCACATTGACGCGACCGCGGATGGAAATATCGGCGTTGACCAGGTACTCCTGAGCGATGCCCCGGGCTGTCTGCTCGTCGAGCGCCGCCTGCCTGGACAACTCGATAGAGATGCCGCCGCTGCCTTTTTTCTTCACTGATACAGCCGGTGGCTTTTCGTCGAGGCGGATACCTGACCGGTAGAGCTCCCGATGGATGTGGTCAAGCTGGGCTGGCTGTCCAGCATCGACAAGGATAAGGATGAGATCGACGACGCGGGCCATGGAGATAATCTTTTTACCTTCACCTTTGCCTTCAGCAGCGCCGTGGATGATGCCGGGGAGATCGAGCAGCTGTATCTTGCAGCCCTCGTAGTCCATCACACCGGGCACGATTTTGGTGGTCGTGAAATCATAGTCGGCGGTCTCGCTCTTTGCGTTGGTGAGCCGGTTGAGCAGCGTTGACTTGCCGACGGAGGGAAACCCCACCACGCCGACCGTCGCGTCACCGGATTTCTTGACGGCGAAGCCACTGCCCCCGGTGCTCTTGGCCGCCCGCTCTGCTTTTTTGTCCCGCAGCCGGGCGAGCTTGGCCTTCAATCGCCCGATGTGATGCTGCGTCGCCTTGTTGTACGGCGTCTCACGTATCTCCTGCTCTATCTCCTGGATTTCCTCGTCGATACCCACGGCTGGTCAAATACACCGGGCTACATAAAAATTATGCCCCACGGCGGATTATGCTTGTTCTTCCTGTAGCTCCGCATAGTACGGGCACCGCTCCCGGAGAACGCAGCGCTCGCATTCTGGATTTCGTGCATGACAGACCCGACGGCCGTGCGCGATGAGCATGTTTGATACGTCGAACCATCGCTCCCGGGGGTATCGCTCCATCAGATCCTCCTCGATTTTTTCTCGCTTGTCATGGTCGGTGAGACCAAGGCGCTGCGCCAGCCGCATGACATGGGTGTCGACGACGACGCCCGCATGTATGTTGAATGCATCGCTCAGGACGACGTTGGCGGTCTTGCGGCTCACCCCGTGCAGCTCCACCAGCGCCTCCATGCTCTCGGGCACCTCGCCATCATATTCATCGACGATTCGCTGCGCGCTCTTCTTGATGTACTTGGCTTTGTTCCGGTAGAAGTTGACGCTGTTGATGGCTTCCTGCAGCTCCTCGAGGTCCGCATCGGCGTACGCCGCCACGGTGGGATATTTCTCGAACAACTTGGGGGTTATCTTGTTGACCTGCTCGTCGGTAGTCTGCGCGGACAGGATGGTCGCCACCAGCAGCTCCATCGGTGTCTCATAGTTGAGCGCCGTCCCGGTCACATCGGGATATTCCTCCTTGAGCACGTCGATGACGTCTCTTTCTTCAGCCATTGTGGGCATGTAACACCCGGCTGTTTTTCTCTTTTTCCCATCCAAAACGATTTCAAGTACTGCCTCGTTGTAATGATATGGAGCGCTGTCCGCGCTGCGGTCGTTCCCGGGATGAGCGGTATCCCTGCCCCTGGTGTGGCTACGATGAACGCGTCCGCATCCGGTGGTAGCCTATGCTTGGGTGAGCGCCAGGTCTACCAGTTTTCCCTCCGCCAAGGATGCAGCAACCATGGTGACCATGAGCACCGCCACGTATGCCGCGCCAAAATAGTATATCATGACGGGCAGCAACGGCACTTTGACCGCGCGGTTGTACAGGAACACGGCGCTGAGACCGGGCCGCATGCCCTTTTCTTGCAGGTCCTGCAGGAGGGGATACCAGACGTATATGGGTCCGTGACTGACGATGCCGCCGGCAGCGGCGAGTAGCCATCCCTTTGCACCCGAGCTGGCGCCGAGATGAGCCGCTACCTGTTGCGGTTTGAGCAGATAATTGGTCAGGATCAATAGTGTCACCACGAGCGCCAGCACCGGCAGGATGCCGTACAGGATGCCGCCGCTCGTCCGAAGCGCCTGCCAGGTAGCATCGCTATCCACAGCGAAGGAGACGAGATACAGCCCGGCGACGACGGCCAGGAATATGAGGCTGGAGCGCAGCACCGCCTGCCCGCGCTTTTCCTTCATGGTATTACCCCGACAATGGCTACGGTTATGGCGGATACGAGCAGCGCGAAAAGGAAGCTCAGGCCGGTGCGGAGCAGCGCGAAGCGTTTACCGAGCATGCTCATCTCGGCGGGGAGCTGCACGATGCCGACGGTCACCCAGGCCACGATGAACGCCGTCACTGCAAATAAGCTCACGCCGCTGACCAGCAGCTCGCCGCCTATGATGTAGCTCGTGATGGGATTGCCGGCTGAGATGCTGCCGATGAATGCTCCCAGGGGTACATCATGCCAGCCGACGCCGGTGAACACCGCGGCGATCATGTCCGCCGTGACATATGTTTTGAACAGGCCCAGCAGCAGTATTACGCCGAGCAGCACTGGCAGCGTCATGGCGAAGCTTCGGAGCGCCTTTTTTATCGCCCTGGTTAGCCGGGCCATGCGGTCATCCATGTTTTATCGCCTCGAGCACGTGCAGCGTCGCCTTTTCTGGGTCGGTGCTCTCAAACGTTCCATCGGTGGACACGCCCAGGTGGTAGGTATCTCTGGTGACGGTGAACCGGCTGGCGACTGCCGCCACCAGTTTGTCGTGCTCGACATGCGCTATATGTCGCTGCACGTAGGAATCGGACCGGCGGTAGCGCTCCTGGAAGTATGCAGTTGCAGGGTTGAGCATCAATGCGATGAATCGGCCGAAGTTCTGGAGCACCCGCCGTGTTTCGTCGAGCGCTTTCTCGTAGGGGCCGATGAACTCCAGCGACGTGATATATACAACACTGTCAAATGATTCAGTTGCAAAGGGAAGGGCTTCCGCGTTTCCCTGCACTACTGGTATGTCTGCGGATGCGGACTGCAGCATAGCTTCTGATGCATCGAGCCCTGTTATGGAGAGGTCAGGCCGCCGTTTCAGGAGCTCCCGTTCGACGGCTGCAGGCCCGCAGCCGATGCTCAGCATGCTGCTGCAGCATCGGAGCATGTCATCGAGCAGCGCCGCCTCTGCCGCTGCGATTGCTTTTCCCTGCACTGTTTCATAA
>JBNGDQ010000011.1:7429-12213 GCA_049975285.1 Thermoplasmatota archaeon | reverse complement strand
CCACCGGCGGGGTCGCTCATGGTTCATCGAGCCGCTGTTGTACCTGCTGCCACATGTCCTGGATTCGCCGGGCGGTTTCACCCTCGTTGTCGTATTCGACGATGGTTTTTCCCTGTACCATCGCCCTGGTAACCGTTTCATCGTAGGGGATACGGCCAACCACGGGCACGTCGATGTTTTGACAGTATGTGGCAATACGCTCGCTGTTTTCCTCGTTGATGTCATGCTTGTTGATGCATACCATGGCGGGAATGTCAAAATGCGCCGCGACGCCGAGCACCCGCTCGAGGTCGCCGATGGCGGACAGCGTTGGCTCCGTGACCGCCAGGACGAGGTCGACCCCGGTTATGGCGGCGATGACAGGGCAGCCGATACCTGGAGGCCCGTCGATGATAACCAGTTTTTTTTCCTGCTCTTCAGCGAGGTCGCGGGCCTGCTCTCGAACCAGGGCGACGAGTTTGCCTGATGCCTCCTCGCCTGCATAGAGCCGGGCATGAGCCATCGGCCCGAAGCGCGTCGAAGAAATATAAGCCTGTCCTGCAGTGCGCGGCTGCATCTCGATGGCGTCAACGGGGCAGACGTAGGCACACACGGAGCATCCCTCACATGCCTCCCGCCGTACCTGAAACGATGCATCAATGGCGTCGAACACGCAGTGCTCGCGGCATAGGCCGCATGCGGTACAGACATCGCTGTCAATTGCCGCTACGGGCAGCCCGGTGAAATCAATCGTTTGCTCCACCGCGGGGTCGAGCAGCAGATGAAGGTCGGCTGCATCCACGTCGCAGTCAGCTAGAACCGCATTGTCTGTCAGGGCGGCGAATGCCGCGGTGATGGATGTCTTGCCCGTGCCGCCTTTTCCACTGATGACGGTCAGCTGCTTCATGGGGTCACCTCGCTCTGGATGCGCTCCCAGAGACCCCGGAACCGCTGCTGCCATTGACTGTGCCTGGTGGCAAACGCCTCGCCCCGGGAGTACAGCCGGGCTATCTCCGTGCTCTGGGGGATGCGCATGAGAACAGGAATGTTTTCTTTCTGGCAGAAGTCCTCCACGCCTGCATCGCCGATACCGTTTCTATTGATGACTACACCGAATGGTATGCCGAGTTGCTGCATCACGTCCACCATGAGCCGGAGGTCGTGCAGCCCGAACGGCGTCGGCTCCGTGACCAGGATGGCATAGTCGGTGTCCTGCACGCTTTCGATGACCGGGCAGGAAGTCCCCGGCGGCGCATCGATGATGACGTCGCCGTCCAGATTGTGTTTCAGCGCCTTGATGAACGGTATCGCCTGTATCTCACCAACGTTGAGCAGGCCATGGGAAAACGAGATGTCTCCTGCGGTGCCATGCTCGAGCACACCCACGGAACGCTCCCTGAACGAAATGGCGTCCCGGGGGCAGACGAGCTTGCAGCCGAGGCAGGCATGGCAGAGCTCGGGGAACACGAGCACCTGCCCGGGTACCACGGCAAGGGCGTTGTACACGCAGAAAGCGGCGCAGTCACCGCAGTAATCGCAGCGCTCCTCATCTATCACGGGTATGCTGACGGTGACGTCCTCCTGCCGGGTTACGTCTGCCTTCAGGAACACGTTGGCGTTGGGTTCTTCGACGTCGCAGTCTATGAAATGTATGTTGCCAACGCTGAGCGCGAGGTTGGTCGCCACGGTGGTCTTGCCTGTGCCGCCCTTTCCGCTGGCCACCGCTACTCTCATGGAATCAGTGATGGTGGTCGCCTTCGCCGTGGAAGGCGTGGCGGGTGCACGCGTCGCCGGTATCTGCGGATTGTAGCCTGTCAGCCCTGAACGCTTCTATGGTATCATGGACGGTGCCCCGGGCGCCGATGCAGACGTCGATGCCGAGGCTGGTGAACATGGCGATGGCCCGCCGGCCGAGTCCCTGGCAGAGCATCACGTCGACGCCGTGCTCGGCGAGCAGCTCCGGCGGGTAGGCCGTGCCGCCCTTGTGATGGCTGATATTGTCTATGACTGTTACCTCGTCGCTGTCAAGGTCAATGATGGTATAGGTGGGCACGCGGCCGAAGTGTTCTCCGACCTGCTCGTTGAGTCCTCCTTTGCCCATTGTGGGAATCGCTACTTTCATCGTCGTCCTCCGCCCATGCCGAAATGGCTCCCGACGCTGGCCTCGGTTGCTTTTTCAAGCCCTCCGCTTTCATATCGTTTGAGCGCATCCCGTGCCGTGCCGGAGGCGCCGACGTATGTTTCGATGTTCGCTGCCTGCAGCGTCCGGAAGGCATTGGGGCCGATGTTGCCGGTGATAACCGCTTCTATGCCACTCTGCGCGAGCTGCTGGGCTGCCTGGATGCCGGCGCCGCCCCGTGCCTCTGCACTGCGGTTGTCTATCGTTTCGACGTTCATGGTCTCGGGGTCGACGAGCAGAAACATTGAGCACCGGCCGAAGCGCTGGTCGACGGGGTCGTCCAGACCTGTCCCGGTCGTGGTGATAGCTATTTTCATGTCTCCCTCATTTGCGATTGGATACTTAATGTTTCGTGTTCGCTTTTAGCTCCGTGTCATCGGGGTGCCGCAGCGCGGGCATTTCTTGGTATTGCAGGGTACGCCTGGTTCGTGCGGTGCAGTGTGGCCGCAGTTTGGGCAGCGGCATCGGCCTGGCCTGCCGTATCCTCGCCCGCCTCCGCGGCCGCTGCCGCCGGCACCGGGCGGACCGGTTCCATCTCCTCTGGGCATGGTATCCACCGTTTATTCTTCTGACAGTTGCTCGATGCGCTCTCGCAGCATGTCGAGTTCTTCTTCGAGGCGGCGGATTGCGTCTTTCAGATAGGTTCGCTCGGTTTCTCTTGTCTCTGCTGTCTCTGTTTCCTCTGGGGGATAGTATGGCTCCGGCTGATATCGTGATGGATAATACGGTTCTGGTGGCGGCCCGGGTGGATAGTACCACCATCGCCGTCCCCTGCCGAATCCGCGGCCAAAGCCTCGCCCACGTCCGTAGCCTCCGCCACCGCGCGGTACACCTTTCGTATATCCGGGGGTGTCGTAGCCGGCGCAGTAGCCGAGCCCTCGTCCAGTTCTGGGGCCCCATCCTTCGGGGCCGGTTCTATCTCCTCCTGGCATTATATCACGTGAGAATATATAGAAATAAATATATAAATTTTTTGCATAACATTATTATAAAATATGCTAGAAAAGAAATTAAAAAAGAATGCCAGTATATCTCCCACTATACAGTCCCAATGGTGACCCTCGACGGCAGCGGCAGCACCACCCGCCCGTTCACGGACAGCCATCCCTGCGATGCCACACGTGAAGGCGGCATGGCAGTCCCGGCAGCCCACGCGACAGCCCGGCGAAGCATCCACCAGTTATACGACGGCGACGACAGCGTCCCGTTGCTCCAGTTATAGATAAACCAGGTGAACGGCCCTGCATGGGGGCGAACCGGGAACTCCTCCACGTGCCCACCGAACCATGTCGGCTTCTCGGGATGCGGACCGAACAGCGCCACGTTTCCCTTGCCATACGTGGATGCCACGGCAGCATACTGCCCCTTGATGTCAGTGGACACGTTGGCCGCGATTTCCCAGCCGTTGCGCCACCGCCAGAAATGCAGCGGTGCCACCTCCATCGGTTCCTCAGCATACAGGGCGAGTGCAGTCACGTCCCCGCATTCCTCGCAAGCCACGCCAGCGGGATACATCCCCGGCCCGCCGCCATAACGCATGCTCCGCCGCTCCCCGGCAAACCCGTCAAATATTGGGTTATCCGACGCAAGGATGTCCACATCGACCGGGGGCATACCCGCCTCCCAGTTGGCCTTCCACAGGTACTGCCATTCCTCCCGCTGCTGGTCATTCACGTACACGTTGGCGATACCCAGCGTCGACACGTTCAACACCGCGTTGACGCTCCACTGCTCCCGGAAACCCATCGAGGCAAGATTCGCGCCCCCGCAGATACCAACGTAGCCGCCGCCACCTGCAACGAAATCACGCACGGCAGACCGCCACCGAGGGTCAGCCGCATCCACGTAGGGTCGACCGCTCCCCGGTATGACCAGCACGTCGAACACATCGCCGTGGAGTGACGGGGGTTCTCTGCCGAGCACCTGCCCCCGGCCGATAATGCTGGATGATATCTCATAGCGGGTGCCATTGTCCTGCCATGCATAGTCGAGCGCCCGCTCAACCTCCGCCGCGTAGTCCTCGATGACCGATGTATAGATGGCGACCCGTACCTCCACGGTATCCGCGCCGGCTGTTGACGAATGCACAGGCATCCCGGCAGACAGGCCAGGAGCAAGGAGCAGCATCACCAGACCCATATAGCAGAGCCATCGCTGCATATCCTGCAAAAGCACCGGAGTTTAAAAGACTATCAGGTACTACGTGCCCAGATAATCAGCCACGCGTTCGAAGCCCTCTCGGATGACCTCCGGCTGCTCCACGTGCGGGCCATAGCTGATGCGCACACCCTCCCGGAGTGTGTCACCGAATCCCTTGCCGGGGATGAACAGCACACCGGTGTTCTTGAGGACACGCCGGACAAAGGCATCGCCGTCCTCACTGACCTTCATCAGCGTGTAGAGCCCGCCCTGCGGCGTCAGATGCGGCATGCCCAGCTGTTCCTCGATTTCCCGGGTGGTTATCTCGGCAGCCCGACGGTAGGCATCCCTGGCTTCCTTCAGGTAGCGCTCCAGCGAGCCGTCCGCCAGCCCCTCGTTGATGTAGTCAGTCATGGCCAGTTGATGCAGTGTATCCGGACAGAGGATGGAGCACTGCTGCGTCCGCTCCAGCCCGTCCACCACGTCC
>JBNGDQ010000011.1:0-7329 GCA_049975285.1 Thermoplasmatota archaeon | reverse complement strand
GATGACGGGTTATCCGGAGCGGGAATAATCATGAGGCGCGGCGACTCCGTGGCGCAGAGCTCCTGGCACTGCTCGATGACCTCGCCGGGGGAGGGAATGTACTCCCACGTCTCCGGGTTGAGCACGGGAACGCGCAGCAGCCGGCTGCCCGGCAGCGCCATCTCGATCTGCCCCATGTAGTTCGCATACGTAGGGTCCAGCAGCACGACGTCGTCACCTGGATTGGCCACGGTCACCATGAGGTCATGGGTGAGCTGCGTCGACGACTGCCCCACGATGACGTTCTCCTCCTTGAGGTTTACGTCAAATAACTCTTTTTCCATGGCGGCGATGGCCGCCCGGCATGCATCGAAGCCCAGCGTCGGGCTGTACTTGCCGGAGGCATGGAATCGCTCACGATCAGCGCAGATAGCCCGATATGCCTCACGGAAACCCTCGGGGGCATGATGGCCGACCCATCCACCGCCGTAGGATATCACCTCATCGGGGTCCAATCCCATGTTGATGATGTTCTTCCGGCTTGCCATCTTCATAATCTGCCGGATGGGCGACGGTTTCTCCTTCATGGCCTGCAAAAGCGACGACAGCTCTGGCATGAAAAACGGTATGTCTACAGCCCAATATAACTCTTTGCGCTATCCCACGAGTTCGGCAATCCTATTCCGATAGCGTTCAGCCAACTCCTCCGCCCGGCTTGGCTCCGTGGCCTCCACGTAGACCCGGATGATTGGCTCGGTGCCCGACGGCCGGACGAGCACCCAGGCATCATCAAACATGACCTTGGCGCCGTCCGTCGTGTCCACCTCTCCCTCCTCGGCGTCAATGAATGCCTGCATGATCTCCTGTTTGCGTTCATGCGGGCAGGAGACCTTGGTCTTCACCAGCGCATAGCTCGGCACCTCAGCGGCCAGCGCGGACAATGGCATGTCCCGGAGCGCCATGATTTCGAGCAGCGCGGCGGTTGCCATGCCGCCATCCCGGCAGTACTGGTGCCCGGGGAAGATGAGTCCACCGTTTTCCTCGCCGCCAAACGTGGCATCCACCTCGATCATCTTGCGGGCGACGATGGGCGAGCCCACCTGGGTATAGTGAACGGTGCCGCCTTTTTGTTTAACCATTTCTTCCACGCAGCTTGACGTGGACACCGGGGTGACGACTATGCCACCGTGCTCTGCTACGGCGTGTGCCGCCGTGATAGCCAGTGTTTTATCACCTGAGACGTAGCCCCCGTTTTCATCGACGAAGATAGCCCGGTCTGCGTCGCCGTCGTACGCCACGCCGAGATCTGCATCGCTGCTCTGCATGAGACTGACGAGCTCCCCGACGTTTTCTTCGACCGGCTCAGCGTTACGCCCGGGAAAGGTTCCATCGGGCTGCGCATTGAGCGTGATAACCCGGCAGCCGAGCTGCCGCAGCAGATAGGGATAGACAACGCAGCCGGCGCCGTTGCCACAGTCAGCCACCACGGTAAACTGTTTTTCTGCAATGGCGGCCACGTCGACCGATGCCGTGACGCCGTCCAGGTAGCCACCGATGGCCGCCACGGACTGCACCATGCCGACGTCATGCCAGGCACTAGTCGTCCAGGTCTGACTGAAATATATACCCTCGATTTGTTCTTCGGTTTCCGCGCCCAGCTCGGTGCCGTCGCCGGCGACGACCTTGATGCCGTTGAACTGCGGTGGATTATGCGACGCGGTGATGATCACGCCAGCGGCAAGGTCATGCTGTCGGACATAGTACTGCAACACCGGAGAGGGAACCAGGCCCGCGTCGAAGACATCGCAGCCCGTGGAGGTTATCCCGGCCACGACGGCCTGCTTCAACATCTCGTTGGAGGTCCGGGTGTCCGTCCCGATGGCGATGTCCCCGGCAAAAAAAGTGCCGATGGCCCGGCCGAGATTGAGCGCCAGCTCTACGTTCATGTCGTCGTTGGTGACGCCACGTACGCCGTTCGTTCCAAATAGACGGGACATGTGGTCGTAACGTCGCTGCTTATAAAAATCTAGTCATCTCGCAGCGGGTTGCCAATCTGTTTATTTGGATAGCCGTCCGGCTTCGGCCGGTTCCACACCGCAGTGTCGCTTACGTGCATGCCAGCCGTGATGTCCTCGCCATCGCCGACCACCGCATTGTGAATTGTTGCCCGGTCACCGATGTGGCATCCCTCGCCGATGATGCAGTTGTACAGCGATGCGTCACGGCCAATCTCGACGTCATCGTAGATTACGCATCGCTCCAGGGTTGCCCCCAGCGCGACGGACACGTTGCCTCCCAAGCTGCATTTTTTCAGCGTGCCGTCAACGGAGGAGCCAGGCCCCACGTAGTAGGGCAGCTTTTTCCGTTCGAGCAGGGTCACGTTGGCGTCGATGTAGCTGCTCGGCCGGCCGACGTCTATCCAGAATCCGTCGAACCGGTAGCCATAGAAGGGCCTGCCATCCTCGATGAGCTCGGGGAAGATGTCGTTCTCCATGGAGATCATTTCACCGGCCGGGATACGGTCGAGCACCTCCGGTTCGAGGCAGTAGGCGCCGGCATTGATAAGCTTGGAGGGTGCCTCCTCCGGCCGAGGTTTTTCCACGAAATTCGTGATGCGCCCGTCGGGCTGCACATCCGCGACGCCAAAGGCGGATACGTCGTCCACCGGCCACAGGGATATCGTGGCCGTTGCCTCCTTCGCCCGGTGGAAGTCGATAAACTGCTGGAAGTCAAGTGATGAAATGATGTCGCTGTTCAGCACCAGGAACGTGTCGTCGATATATTCCTCGGCATATTTGGTTGCCCCGCCCGTCCCCAGGGGTTCCGGCTCCTCGTTGATGGTGATGTCCCGGCCGATACCATCGAAATATGCCTGTATCTGCTCCGTCCGATAATTCGTGGCTAGAATAATCTCGGTTTCCGGGGGCAGCTGGTCCATCAGGTGATGTATCATCGGTTTCCCCAGGATGGGCAACAGCGGCTTCGGTCTCGGATACGTCAACGGAGCCAACCGGGTGCCAAACCCGCCGGCGAGCACGATTGCCTGCATGGAGATGGAAGCCACACATCACTTAAAAAAGTTGTTCATGCCGGCAGCAAAAATAGAAAGATATATCTAAACTAGATAGTTACGCCGCCATGCGGCAGAAACTGCTCACCGGCATCATATTGCTGACGCTCTGCCTCGGCCTTCTATCCATGCAGACGACGGCGCAAAACGATACAGAGGACGAATGGGACTGGGAATGGTGGGGATTCGCCGGTCTCGGCGTGCTCATATGCTTCATTCCCATTGCGATCGTCATCATCGCCATCGCCATCAGTATATGGGTATACCGCGATGCAGAGCGACGCGGCGAAAGCGGCGCGCTATGGCTCATCATCAATATTCTTGCTCCCATTATTGGACTCATCATCTGGCTCATCGTCCGGCCTGACGTCGGGGCGAAAAAACAAGAGCAGACTGGCGACCGGCACTGCCCGGCATGCGGCAGAGCCATCCCCTTCGATGCAAAGGTCTGCCCCTACTGCGGCAGAACCTTCGAGTAGCCAACCTTTTTAAACACGGGGCTATTTGCCCCTCCAGCATGAGCGAGCTCACCCTGGACAGCGATACCGTCATCGAGACAGCGCGCCGTATAGCAGCCCGGCCGCTCTGCGACCACTGCCTCGGGCGCCAGTTTGCTCAGGTGGAGCATGGTCATACCAACCATGAGCGCGGTGAACGCCTCCGCGCCACGCTGGACATACCGGCGGTGCAGCCTGGGGACTGCTGGCTCTGTGAGGGCCTCATGGACGATATCGAGCTCTACAGTGAGCTTGTCCTGGAGCAGTTCGAGCCCTATGAATATGATACCTTCCTGGTCGGCAGCCGCATCGACGAGGATATCGAGCGACGGGAGGCCCAGCTGGAACAGGTGACCGGACAGGGAGAGCCGATGAAACGGGAAGTCAATCGTGAAGTCGGCAAAATCGTTGAGGTGCAGACCGGCAAACAGGTGGACTTTGGTAAACCCGACGTGACGGCCATCATCGATACGCGCTTCAACCACGTCGAGCTCGACATCCGTCCGCTCTTCATCTATGGCCGCTACCGGAAACTGGAGCGTGGCATCCCTCAAACCAAGTGGTACTGCCGGAAGTGCCACGGCGCCGGCTGCGATTACTGTAACGGCCAGGGGAAAATGTACGAAACCAGCGTTGAAGAACTCGTTGCCCATGAAGTCATGGCTGCCACGCAGGGAACCGATGAAGCATTTCACGGCGCCGGCCGGGAGGACATCGACGTCCGCATGCTCGGCACTGGCCGCCCGTTCATCCTCGAAGTCAAGGAGCCCCGGAGGCGGCATCTCGACCTGGAGCAAATAGAGCTCGATATCAACAGCTTCGCCGATGGACGCGTGGAGGTTTCCGAGCTGCGCATGGCATCCCGGGATGAGGTAGCAGCGATCAAGGAGGCATCCTGGAGCAAGACCTATCGAGCCGTGATAGGACTGGCTGGCAGGGGAAAAATTAATGAAGCAGTGAATGCATTACGGGGTACCTATATAAATCAACGAACGCCATCTCGCGTAGCCCATAGGAGAGCGGATAAGGTGCGGAAGCGGAAGATACTCGATATGGCCGTGGAACAGCACGAGATCGGCGAGGCGACGGTGCTCATAACGGCCGAGTCGGGCACATACATCAAGGAGCTCCTCACCGGCGACAACGGGCGCACTCAGCCCTCGTTCAGCGAGCTGGCGGACACCGCCGTAGACGTTAAAAAACTTGACGTCATAGCAATAGGTGATAAAGATGGCGAAAAGATCGAAAGGAACTAGAAGCAAGACACGACACGTCTTCCAGAAGAAACCGCGGGAACGCGGCCTCAGCCCCATTACCCGGGCCCTGCAGCAGTTCGAAGAAGGCGACCGGGTCTCAATCGTGATAGATCCCTCTATACACAAGGGTATGCCCCATCGCCGATACCACGGCAAAACCGGCTACATAGCCGGGCAGCGGGGCACCTCGTATCTGGTGGATGTACGACAGGGCAACGCAGTCAAGACCGTTATCGCGCGGCCCGAACACCTGAGAAAGGAATAACATGAAAATTATATCTCTGGCAGAGGTAAAAAACAAGCTGAGCGGCATCAGCACCGAGCGCGAGGAGCTCACCCGGGAGCAAAAAATAGCGCTCGACCACAGCGAGCACGTGGTCAAGCTGTCGGCCACGAAGACCATAGAGCTGGTCCGTGACCTCAAGGAGCTTGAACGCGTCAACAAGAAACAGGCCTACAAGATAGCTGACACACTGCCGGAGACCGAAGACGAAGTCATGGCTCTTTTTACGAAGGAAACGTTTGTCCCCTCCAAGGAGGAGCGGCAGCGCATTCTCGACATCGTGCGGGAATATCTCTGAGGGAGACCATGGAAGATTATGTTTACATTTTGGACTACCTGGCCGCCGGTAAGCCGGGCCATCATCGGGAATCGATTGCATACGGCGTCGGTGAAAGCCAGTTCACGCTGCTGGAGCTGCTGCCCAAACCGGGCGGGTCGCTGACCATCGGTGAACGCGTCTACGTGGGCAAGGACAAGGATAAACGGCAGAAAATCTCCAAGGTAAAAGGACGTGTTACCTACGACGAGTTGACGGCAGCCGCCCACGGGGAACTGCTCTACATCATCATGGACATCGTGAACGACAACGAGGAGCGGTTCGTGAAGTTCTACAACGAGTGCCCGTCCATCTCGACCCGATACCATGCGCTGGAGCTGCTGCCGGGCCTGGGCAAAAAGACGATGCAGGAAATCGTCAACGAGCGCCGGAAGCAGCCGTTCGAGAGCTTCAAGGATATCGCCAGCCGGGTTAACCATCTCACCCATCCGGAGAAATTGATTGCCAAGCGTGTCGAGGAAGAACTCCGCAACCCGGATCAGAAATACCGGCTTTTTACCCGACCGCCGTTGAAAAAGTAACATGCGCCGCGGCCAGCATTTTTTGGTCGACGACCGCGTGGCCGAACGGCAGGTTGCCTATGCAGCGCTGAGCCGGGATGACGTGGTGCTGGAGATTGGTGCCGGAAACGGCGCGCTCACCCGGCATCTGGCGGAGGTTGCCGGTCGGGTCATCGCCATTGAGATAGATGCAGAGCTGGCCGTCGGGCTGGAGAACATGGAAAACGTCGAGCTGGTGCGGCGTGATGCGCTCGAGGTGGATTTCAGTGCACTGCATTTCAACAAGGTAGTAGCGAATCTTCCCTACCAGATATCGTCGCCGGTGACCTTCAAGCTGCTGGAGCATTCATTCGACCTCGGCGTTCTCATGTACCAGAAGGAGTTCGCTGAGCGTCTCGTAGCAGCGCCGGGCAGCGACGCCTACGCCCGCCTTTCGGTGATGGCGCAGTATGCCGCCGACTGGGAGCTGCTGGAGACAGTGTCACCGGGAGCCTTTTATCCTCGCCCTAAGATTCGCTCTGCTATCGTTCGGATGACGCCCCGTCCACCGTTGTTCTCCGTCGTCGACGAGGCTGTCTTTGCAGAGGTGGTCAGAGCCCTGTTTTCGCATCGCCGGAAAAAGATACGCAATGGATTACTCGCCGCGGGCCTGATTGGCCGGGAGCAGCTTGAGGCTGTTCCCTACGTTGACCGGCGAGCTGAGGATCTCCTGCCCGCTCAGATAGGAGCTATCAGTGACGCGGTTGCCGTCCTTCAGGGGGAACGATGAAACAGCACGTCCAGAAGCGTATCCAGCGCATCTTCGCCCACGTGGATGACCCGGTCGACGTCATCGTCATCATGAACGGCGCTATCGCTGACACCACGTTTTTCTATGTCACCGGCTACCAGCATGGCCTCTTCGAGCAGTCCGCCGTCATCCTCTATCCAGATGGACGCCGGGAGGTCATCTGCTCGGAGCTGGAGGCCACCGCCGCTGATTCCGATGCCCATGTCTACCATGACCAGGCGGAAAAACGCGCCCTGTTTCACGAGGTTCTTCATGGGGGCAGCATCGGGATTAATGCCCCATCGATATCCCACCGGGATGCCACCTGGCTGCAGGACCAGTGCCGTGATGCATCACTCCTCGATGTCTCGTCAGCCGTCCGCCAGGCTAGGCTGGTAAAAGATGAGCCCGAGATAGCCGCCATCCGTCGGGCATGTGATATCGCTGCCGATGTCGCTGACGAGCTCCCCGTGTATCTCCAGGAGGATATGACCGAAAGCGACGTCATGGCCGAGGTACAGTATGCGCTGGCACAGCGCGGAGCGACGCCGTCGTTCACCATCATTGTAGCCTTTGGCCGTCACTCGGCGCTCCCGCATTACACGACGGGTGAGGCAGCGCGTGCCTGGCCGGCTCTG
>JBNGDQ010000010.1:19474-20969 GCA_049975285.1 Thermoplasmatota archaeon | reverse complement strand
CGTCGACGGGGACGAGGTAGCCGTGCAGGATGTTACCATCAAAGGCGACAAAAGCGTGGCTATCGTCACCGAGCAGGGATCACTTGCCCATCTACTGGTAACCATCATGGGGGTTGTGATACTCGTCGGCGCCGTTGCATTGTTCCTCTGGAAGAAAGACTGGATGCTATCCCTGCACGTCGGCGCTGTCGGCGTCCTGGTTGTCGCGCTGGCATCATCCTGGTGGACGCTCACGGGGAGCGAAGGCGGAATATCGACGGCTACGAAGACGTTCCTGGTTCCATCGAGCATCGTGACGGTCACCTCGTCGGCAGGAGCACTGGGAGGCAACATCAGCTCGATTCCAGCGGAGCTCTCCCTGGTGTTGACCCTTATCGCCGGGTTGCTGGGGCTGACCGCTGGCCTCATTCTGTTGCGGATGCTGTTCAGGGAGAAAAAACCGCGGCTTGCAGCGATGCTGGCCGGGGTGAACGTGGTGCTGCTAGTGCTGTCGCTGCTCTTGTTCGTGTACGCCATGTCTCAGCTGACGGAGGTTGGCGTAGGGGATTTTATGGGAAGCGGTGACCTGGAGGTCTCCATCCCGGGGGACCAGGCGGGAAGCGTCATGGTTTCCTGCTCGTGGGGTCCCGGACGGGGATTCTATCTCGGGGTGCTGGCCCTGCTCCTCATAGCCGGGGTATCCATGTACCGATACCGACGGCTTCTCCTTTCAGGGTATGGCATGGCGCGGGCCAAGCTGGCTGCCCTGCCGCACCTGATTCGCCGCACCTAGCGGACTGGTATAACATTTTTATACGATCCGGTCATTTCCCCCCATGCAGATACTGGTCACCGGCGGTGCCGGGTTTATCGGCAGCCACCTGATAGATGCGTTGCTGGAGCAGGGTCACGACGTGGTCACCATCGACAATTTTTCGTCCGGACGACGAGAGTTCATCGAGGATAACCTGGAGCGGGGACTGCAGCTCATCGAGGGAGACATGCTCAACCCCAACCATGTACGCAAGGCGGTCAAGGGCGTTGACGTGGTCTATCACCTGGCGGCCAACCCGGATGTCCGGCGCGGCGTGGAGGACACCTACGTGCATCTCGAGCAGAACATCCTCGCCACCTATCATCTCCTAGAGGAAATGCGGAAGCAGGGCATCGAACAGCTCGGGTTCACGTCGTCGTCGACGGTGTATGGTGAGGCAGACGAGATACCGACGCCCGAGAGCTATGGTCCGCTCGTGCCCATCTCGCTGTATGGGGCCTCCAAGCTGGCCGCGGAGTCCCTCATCGACTCCTACTGTTATACCTTCGACATGCAGGCGACCATCTATCGGTTCGCCAACGTCGTCGGACCCCGGAGTACCCATGGCGTGACCTATGACTTCATCAAAAAACTGCAACGTGACCAGGAAACACTGGAGATCCTCGGGGATGGCACGCAGAAAAAATCCTATCTCTACATCGATGATTGTATCGAAGCGATGCTGCACGGCATGAAGCACGG
>JBNGDQ010000010.1:17083-19374 GCA_049975285.1 Thermoplasmatota archaeon | reverse complement strand
TGGCTTATCGAGAACCTGTAAACTGCTTCGCTATCAGGTATATCTCTGAGCTGCTTTTACGGGAGGCTTTCGGCGTGAACGGCTTCACCAGATTGAATACGTCGCGCACTTCATCGCGGAATTCCTCGTAGTCTTCTCCCATGAAGACCTTGCAGACAAAGCTGCCGTTCGGGCGGAGGAGCTCCCGGGCGACCTTGAAAGCGTTGTATGAAAGCCAGACGCTCCTCGCCTGGTCCATGGTGTAATTGCCCGTCAGCTCGGGTGACATATCAGAGATGACGACGTCGGCCTCGTCCACGCAGCGCTTGATCTGTTCGAGGGTCTCATCCTCCGTCATGTCCCCCTGGATGAACGTGACTCCCTCGATGGGCTGCATGTGATCCAGATCGACGGCTATGACCCGGCCTGCGATCTCTGCGGCCACCTGGCTCCATCCCCCGGGGGCTGCACCGAGATCGATGACGACGTCTCCCGGGGACATAATATCGTATTTTTTTTGTATCTGGAGCAGCTTGTAGGCTGAGCGAGCCCGGTAGCCCTCACGCTTGGCTCGCTTGTAGTAGTGCTCGTTTTTTCGCTCGCGGTACCAGCGGGTGGGCATCAGAGGACGATGTCGAGGTCGAGTTTTTCAGCTAGTTCCTTGTAGCGGTTTCGGATGGTGACCTCGGTGACGCCGGCCACGTCGGCGACCTCGCGCTGGGTCTTCCGTTCGCCGCACAGGATGGAAGCGATGTAGATGGCTGCGGCGGAGACGCCGGTGGGGCCGCGCCCGGAGGTGAGCTCCTTGTTTTCTGCCTGCTGGAGGATCTCCATGGCCTTGGTCTTGATGTCCTCGCTCAGGGAAAGCTTGCTGCAGAAACGCGCGGTGTAGTCCTGCGGCGAGGTGGGCATCAGCTTGAGCTTGAGCTCCCGGGCGATGAAGCGATAGGTGCGGCCGATTTCCTTCCGGTCGACGCGGGATGAGCCCGCGATTTCGTCCAGGGTGCGGGGCACGCCGCACTGCCGGCAGGCTGCATAGATGGCCGCGGCGGTGACGCCTTCAATGGAGCGACCGCGGATGAGGTTTTTCTCAACGGCCCGGCGGTATACCATGGCGGCTGCCTCGCGAACATTACGGGAGAGACCCATGTCGGAGGAGATACGGTCGAGCTCTGACAGGGCTGAGGCGAGGTTTCGTTCTGAGGCGCTGCCGACTCTGATGCGGCGCTGCCATTTGCGGAGCCGGTAGAGCTGGGCACGGTTGCGGGTGGGGATGGATTTGCCGTAGCTGTCCTTGTTTTTCCACCCGATCATGGTGGAGAGGCCCTTGTCGTGGACGGCATAGTTCATGGGGGCACCGGTGCGAGCTCGTTTTTCCCGCTGTTCGGGGTCGAAGGCCCGCCATTCTGGGCCGGGGTCAATGTAGGAGTCGTCGATGACGAGTCCACAGTCTTTGCATACCAGTTCTCCTCGCCGGTAGTCCTGTACCAGCCGGGTGGAGTCGCATTCAGGGCATTGTTCTATCTCATCTATCTCAACTTTCTTATTACGTGACATGGTATCCCCAAAGTTTTTAAACCTTTCGCTTCTCGAATAGCGAGGTTATATATAAGTATTTCGTCGTTTATATTAAGGAGAACCGCGGAAATCGTGTGCATTGATTACACGGACATTGGTCATCGCTCATCGAGATGGAACACGTATCTCGTCGGGACCCGCTGCTTCACGCCTCCCTTGTAGGAGCAGGTCTCACACGTGTACCCCACAGTGACTTCTTTTCCCCAGAGCGAGCGATTCTTGACCCGGCGGAGGTCGCCGCCGCACACGGGACACTGCCGTGCTTCCCTGCTTCCCTCTCTGGTATGGATGTCGACGCGGGCAAAGGTCGCCCGAGCGGCCAGGGCTCGCACGCGTTCCTCGCTGACCGTGTAGCTGCTGTCCCACGCCCGGAGCTCCCGGAGTACCTCCTGACGGAGCTTATGCTGGGTGTCGATGGTGCCGTGCTTGTGCAGTGCCTTATAGATGGCAACCACGACTTCTTCGCTGCTCGGCAGGCGGTAGGACATCTCCCATAAAAACAGCACCGGCCATATAAATGTTGACGGCTCGCGGCTGCCGTCCAAAAAGTATAAACCTCATCGCAACATATAAACACGCGTTATGAGCAGAATGCCTTTTTACCTGAAGGAACGAATCGAGGAGGTTAAAAAAAGGTATGATCAGGAGCACCTATATTGCAGGCGAGTACCCAAATCAGAAAAGATTATTCTGACATGGATCGCCATCCTGATTTTTTGGCTCATCGTCAGCGG
>JBNGDQ010000010.1:13238-16983 GCA_049975285.1 Thermoplasmatota archaeon | reverse complement strand
CTTACCATAGACATCGCCAAAAAAATGGATAAGACCTATCTATATGTGCACTGGATACACCTGAAAACACTCAACATGGAAAAAGCTGGAGATGCAATTAAAGGAGACGTGGAACGATGGCTGGGGAAGATCTTCTGGTAGACCCCCTGGGATGGACGATACTCGTCCTGCTGACCACCAGCCTCGTCTTATTCTACCGGGTGCTTGCCGGTCCCACTGTACCGGATAGAATCGTCGGCCTTAACACCATCACCACGAAAGTCGTCGTTATCATAGCGCTCTTGGCGGGATTCCTGGAGGAATACTTTTTGATAGACCTGGCCATCGTGCTCATCATGGTGAACGCGGTGGGTGGACTCATTCTCGCTAAACATTTCGAAAGGAGGAAAGAACATGATTGAATATGGCCTGTTGCTGCTCGGAGCCGCCATCATGGTGCTGGGTGCGTTGGGCATACTGCGCTTTCCGGACGTCTATACCAGGCTGCATGCATCGACGAAATGCGACACGGGGGGCGCCATAAGCATCCTGATTGCCACTGCATTAATCATCCCGGCTCCCACGATGGTGAAGATAAAACTCCTGGTGCTCACCTTCCTCATCGTGATGATAAACCCCATGGTGTCACATGCCATCGCACGAGGAGCCCATAAATCCGGCGTTAAGCCAAAAGGAGAGGTGGATATGTATGCTCGGGATAATCCATGAAATAGTGCTCATCGCCATGATACTGCTCGCCGTCGCCGTCATCGAACAGAAACACCTGTTAAAGGCGGTCATCGCCTTTGCGTTGCTCAACCTCATGCTCACCATTGCCCTGTTCCAGTTGAAGGCACCGGACGTGGCGCTCTCCGCCATCGTGGTCAGCGCGTTGCTCATCGGCATCTTTCTGTATACTATAGAGGAGGTGGGCACATCAAGAAACAGATAATAGCCATCGTGCTCCTGGTCGTCCTCGCCGCGCTGCTGTTGCGGCTTGATTATTCCCGGAGCGAAGGGGGAAGCTACGAACATTACGTTTCCCATCCAGAGGAAGTGGGCATAAGCAACCTGGTGGCAGCCGTGCTGGCAGACTGGCGGGCATACGACACGCTGGGCGAGGTCGTCGTCCTGTTTACCGCTATTCTGGGCGTCTACGTCGCCCTGGGGAGGCGAGATACATGAAGATGTCATCCATCGTCCGGAACAGCGCAAAGCTCGTGTCCCCGTTTCTGATAACCTATGGAGCCTATCTCATTATACATGGACACGTGAGCCCGGGCGGTGGCTTCCAGGGAGGTGTCATCCTGGCGGTCAGCATTATCCTGTTGATTACTTCGCATGGCTATCATGCGGTCCGGCAGAAGTTCAGGTCCACGATAATAAAAACCATGGAGAGCACCTCCGTCATACTGTTGATTATGTTGGCGAGTCTCGGCGTCTTCGGGGGTTCATTCTTTTTGAACTTCCTGCGGGGCGGTACGGCGGGAACGCTGTTCAGCGGCGGCACCGTAGCCCTGGTAAACATTGTTATCGGCTTCGAAGTGGGAGCAGCATTCACCCTGCTGTTTTATATGTTGCTACGGAGGGCGGAACGTGCTTGAATCCGTGACCGCAGGATACGTCACGGGTCAGACCGTCGGCATCGCGTTAATAGTAATCGGTCTATACGGATTGATGACAAAGACCGACCTGGTCAAGCAGGTACTCGCGGTAAACGTCATCTCCACCGGGGTAGTACTCTACTTCACAAATCTGGGATATGTGGAGGGGGGAGAAGCACCCCTTATGTCTAGCACCACGCTGGTTGATCCACTGCCTGCCACGCTGATGCTCACCACGCTGGTCATCGACGTTGCCATCACCTCGTTTGCATTGACGCTCATAATGCGAATAAAGGAGGAGGCGCCATGATTCCGTTTATCGTGGCGCTCCCCCTACTGTTCGCCTTCCTGACCGCGTTGCTGAATGCATTTGACGTGGATGCGCGAGTGCGCAGACTCCTGTTTATAACGGGGATACTATCACCATGGCCGGTTTTTCTTGTCCACATCGAGGGTATGCCGGTGAGCACCATTGTAGGTGGATGGGAACGGATTTCCGGCATCGAGGTCGTATTGAACGAATATAACTACTACTTTTTACTCGGCGAGTTAATCGTTTTTTCATTAGTCGGGCTCTATTCCTTAGGATACTACAATGACAGAGAAAAGTCGAGGGGTATATCCGTCAAATATATTTTTACCCTGATTCTCTTGCTTCACGGCGGGATACTAGGAGCACTGGTCAGCAGCGACCTCTTCAATTTTTATGTCTACATGGAAATCGCCTCCCTGTCCTCCATAATCCTGGTATCCTGTTCACCGGAAAAGGGAGCGAAACGTGCATCGTACCGTTACCTGATGCTGTATCTGCTATCCTCGTTCTTTTTTATCTTCGCGATCGGCATCATCTACGCGAAAACCGGCTACCTTAATTTGTATCTTATCAGGGAACACATGGTGACATCGGGGGAAGTGCAGGCCGCCGTCGCCATCGCAATGACCTCCCTGCTCGTCAAGGCAGGGATCTTCCCGCTCCATTTTTGGCTGCCGGAGGCACATGCAAAGGCAGATTCCCCGATAAGCGCGCTGCTCTCGGGCGTGGTGGTCAAGGTGCCGATGTATGGGGCGATATTGTTCCTGGTGTACATACAGATAGCATTTATTGCGGATATGTTATTGGTCGTCGCATTTGCTTCCATGTTTTTCGGTATAGGTATGGCCATCCTTCAGGATAACGCCAAAAAACTGCTGGCGTATCATACTGTGTCCCAGATGGGATTCGTGCTGCTGGGCGTGGCAACCCTTGATAGTGACGCGGCAATTTTTTATGCCTTCGCCCATATGTTGTTCAAATCAGGGCTCTTCCTGGGGGTAGGAGCGCTGGTGCAGTCACAGCATACCCAGCATTTGGACGAGCTTTCCTACCGGGGTAACAAAATAATCATGGTCGCCATTATGCTGCTCAGCTTGGCCATCGGGGGCATATCGCCATTCATCGGGGGTTTCTGTAAAAATCAGTTGCTGACGAATCTCACAGGGTTCGAATTATACCTGTTTTACCTGGCAGGCGTGGGCACGCTGGCGTCCTTCATTAAATTAAACTACAAGCTGCTGCAGCCGGGGAAGCCACATGTCCTGGTGCCCCACCTGGAAAAAATGGCGACGGCAGTGCTGGCCCTGCTCACGCTCATTTTCGGGGTATATTTTTATCCGCAGCTCAAATATCTGGATGGGTTCCTTATCTTGATAGCGGTAGCCGTATTCTTCGTGTTGCAGTATCTCGGCATTTTTAGCAAAAACATACCTCGGTTTTTTGTGACCGACAACCTTGGCCGTGAAATGAATGTGTATACGGGGGTCTTCGTTTTCGTAATCGCGTTGTTCTTAGTCCAGCTGTTTTACTGACATGTCAAGTACGGTATCCTGGGCAATTGTTTCCTCCTGTAATTTTTCCAGCGTAGTATCCATGTCGTTGATGTCCACGACAGCCACCAGTACGGCCTCTTCCTCATTTATTTCTTCGCTTTCATTGAAGAGTATGTTGACCTTGTGCCGGGCAAAAATGCTGCTTATCGTTGAGAGGACGCCAGGCTCGTCTTTGAGGCGAAATTCTATTTCGGCAAGATTTTTTCCGGGGAGTGCAACTCGCTCCAGCCGAGTTTCGTTTAAATCTGGACTGATTTCTAACAGGAAATATGCTCCTTTTACGACGCCGATCTGGA
>JBNGDQ010000010.1:0-13138 GCA_049975285.1 Thermoplasmatota archaeon | reverse complement strand
GAAAAGAATTCTCCCGGTTTGAGCTCTACCCGGTGGTCTGTGAGGTACTCAACTCGCTCTACCAGCACGGCGACAGTGAAGGCGACTAGATTCCTCCACCTAGATGGAGAAACAGATGTTCCAGCCAGGCCTGGAGGAGCTCCCACCATGGAAGACGGATCAACGGCATGCTCACCTGCAGGGTGGCCCAGTCGCTCTCCATGCCGGCGCTATCCCTCGTTTTCGCCTGGATGGTGTAGGTCCCGGTCTGGTTCCAGGTGTGCTCCAGGGTGACGGTCTCTCCAGCTGTATAGGGGCCAATCCATTCCGCTGTGGGATCGCTCTGGTTCCATTCCACCCAGAGGTACAGCTGGTCTCCATCGGCATCGTCGACGAGGAACGTGTACTCATATGGCTCACCGATGGTCCCGTTGGCTGGTCCGTTTATAACGGGTGGATCCGGAGGATTGCTGGTGACCGTAACCTCGAGCGAAGTCCAGCTGCTCAGGTCGCCCACGTTGTCCTCCGCTGCGACCTGCAGGGTGAAGGTACCGGCAGTGAGCCATACATGCGAGGTGTTCATCGGCACGGAGGATGGCTGGTAGTCCGTCCACGTGTCAACGCTGCTGTCGCCATCCCAGTCCCAGCCGTAGCGAATCGGATCTTCATCAGGGTCGACAGCGCTCGTGGTATATATGGCGGTGGTGCCGGCGTGCACCTCGGATGGACCCTGCGGGATGACTGGTGCCTCAGGTGCCGTATTCCCCGTCTTGGTGGGGTAGCCGGCGTCCTGCCAGGCGAGGATGCCGCCCTGCATGTTGTAGACGGTGCCCGGATATCCGGCTGCATCGAGGAGCCCCGCCGCGGTGCTGCTCCGTCCGCCGCTGCGGCAGTACACGATGACCGTCGCATTGCCGTAGGTATGCTTGAACGTCTGCATGCCCGACTGGGTGTCCAGGCGTGACACAACAAAATGGCGGGGGAACTCCGGGTAGGGCGTGTCAATCCGTTCGCTCTGCCATTCGCCATCCGTCCGCACATCGATGGGTAGCTCCACGGATGACGAATCAGTCAATAGGTCATAGGCCTGACTTGGTGAGATGGTCTCATACCCTGGCTGTCCAGACAGCTCAGGGAACAGAAACAGGGAAGCCGCCGGCGCAGCCACCATTCCAGTGACCACGGCGGCTATCATAATTGCGTGCCACATTCGTCGATGCATGATTCTCCCTCGACAGGATAACTGAACGGGCTTAAAATACTTGCTTACGACTATGGCGAGCGTTTTTTCAGCGCGATGTACAGACACCAGGCGAGGCCGCCATAGAAGACCGTGCATCCGATGATGAACATGGCGATGGCGCTGGCGGGCATGGTCAGGTTCCTCCTTTCCGGGCGAACAGCCAGGCGACGACAACGCTGGCGATGACGATGATGAATCCCGCGATGAGCGCCGAGCCAGGCAGGCCCTCGTACCCGCTGGCCATGAGTTCCACGAACGAGGCAAGAGCGATGGTTATCAAGATGAGGGGAGCAACGTATTTTATCAGGATGTCCCACCAGGGACCCACGCGGATGTCTGATATCTCGTTGATGGCATGCCGGATATGCTTTGCTCCCATGATGTAGCCGAACACGATGCATTCAAACAGGCCGATGAATACCAGGCCAAAGTTGGAGATGAAATGATCGGCGATATCCACCCAGTAGCTGCCCGCCCCCGTGGCCAGGGGCACGCTCAACCCGAATCCCAGCAGGCAGACGATGAAGGTAATCACGGGCTTGGATATCCGCCATTTCTCCTCTAGGCCCCCCGTCACTGATTCAATCATGGAAAACGCGGAGTCGATGCCGAAGGTGAGGAGCGCCAGGAAAAATATAGCCCCGAAAAACGAGGCAGCCACGGGCAGATGCGATATCGCCGTGGGATAGGTGATGAAGGCAAGGCCGATACCGCTTCCCGCTGCCTCAGAGATAGGGATGCCCGTCGAGTAGGACAGGTAGCCCAGCACGGAGAAGACCGCAAAGCCGGCCAGGAACGCGGTTCCCCCGTCGGCCAGCGCAGTGATAAACGCGTTGTTGGTGACATCGCTGTTCTTGCGGAGATAGCTGGCGTAGACGATCATGATACCCTGCGCCAGTGACAGGGAAAAGAATATCTGCGCGTAGGCGGCCAGCCACACCGATGGAGAAGCCAGCCCGGCGAAATCCGGCGTGAGATAAAAACTCAGGCCGTCCATGGCGCCGGGAAGGGTCACTCCCCGGATGGCCAGGATGATGAGCAGGGCCGTGGGAAGCGGAACAGTGATGGCAACGACTTTGCCGATGGACCGCACCCCTTTGTAGAGGATGAGATAGATGGAGGTCCAGATGAACAGGAGCGCAAAGACGATCTGCAGGTTGATGCCACCCGCGGTGAACGGGGAGGCGGTTTTTCCCAGAAACTGGTCGAAGAATGCTGCGGCGTTGCTGCCCCAGGTCAGGCCGGCAGAATGCACGATGTATGAGACACACCAGGCCATGATAACCGAATAATAGACAGCGATGACGAAGGCCGCGGTGACCGCCCACCAGCCCGCCCACGCCCATTTCTGGCTTATCCTCGCGAAGGAACGCGGCGCCGCCGAGGTGAACCATTTACCGATCGCGAACTCGACCATGAGCAGCGGGATGCCCACGGTGAACAAGGCTACAAAGTAGGGAATCAGGAATGCGCCGCCGCCATTCTGGTAGCAGACGTAGGGAAACCGCCAGATGTTGCCGAGACCAACGGCTGAGCCGATGGCTGCCATGATGAAGGCCATGCGGGAGTGCCACAGTTCTCTGGCTATACAACCACCACAGAGATAATGAAAAAAGCTTACATAAACACTTCGTTGTCTTCCGCTACATAGCAGGCCTACTGTCGGGCGCTGTCCCGGTAGCGTTCCCAGCGGGTCTGCCAGTCGGAGACGCGGGCCTGGCGAAGGCGACCGAGTGATATCTGCTGGGCTTCCTCCTGCATTTCTTCGATGCGCAGGCGGATGGCTTCTTTGGCGAACTCGGCGACGCTGCCGTATCCGAGCTCTGGATGCTGTTCAATGAAGCTGGCGAGATGCCGGTGCAGGCCTCGCGGGAGAGAGACAGTGGTATATGCGCTCATGCAACATGCTACTATTTTTTATGCGTATTTATATGTATGCGTGTCGGGCCTAGAACAGCGTGTCCTGCTGGAGTTCACCCTTGATTTTTTGCACGGTCTTCCATGACCGGCGGGTATGCGGGGGGACGTCGTCGTACTCCTGCAGCCACGTTTTGAGGAATTCCCGGGTGCGGGGGTCGGAGGGATATCCGCTGCCGAGGGGCAGGTCAAGCCGGGGTGCAAGCTCAGTCGCGATGCGTTCCACTTGTCGGTCGCGTTCCACCTTGGCCAGGATGGATGCCGCGGAGACCACGGGGTAGATGTCGTCCGCTTCGTGCCGGGATATCACGTCGGCCTCGAAGGGGAGACCAGCCTGGAAGCGTTCTCCGAACCAGGCTTCGTTGGTGCTGGCCGAGTCGAGGTAGTAGGAGTCGGCGTGTTTTTCCCGGCCGATTTTGGCGAAGACGTGCACCTCGAGCTCGTTGAGGGTCATCGCGGCGCGGAGGGAATCGATGTCCTCGGCGGCGACCACCTGCAGGCAATGGTAAAATCGTTCGCGGATGACGGCCGAGAGTTCCTCCCGTCGCTTGGGGCTGTGTTTTTTTGAGTCTTTGACGTCGAGGGTGAGGAGCTCCTGCTCCGCGGCGGCTGGCATCCAGACACCGGCGACCACCATGGGGCCGATGACGGGGCCGCGCCCTGCTTCGTCGATGCCACATATCAGTTCCATTCCATCAGCCTCCGCTGTTGTTGCCTGTCGCCATGCGTGCGGGGCAGCTCGAGTTCGCCGTATTTGCCTCCGCCGCCGGGATGAATCGTGATGTCGCCGCTGCGGAACGCCTGGATGGCATGGGTCACGGCGGAGGAGGCGACCTGCTGGATGTCCTCTATGCTGGCATCGAGGAGCACCGTGATTTCGCTGCCGAAATGATCCATGAGATGCTCCCAGCGCCGCTGCACTGTTTGGGAGCGAGGTGAGACCTGCAGGGCGGCTCCGATGATTTCAGCCAGCGGGAGGAGATGCAGATACGGCGGTCGATGGTCTGGATGCTCTGGTTCGTCATGCGAGGCGAGCTCTGCCACCCGATCCCGTACGCCTTTCTTGATGCGACCCCGGCAGCCGCATCGCCAGTCTCGCCGGCGAGCCTCATCGATATCGTACTGGCGGTAGCAGGAGGTGCAGGCCGTGCGGTTGTATTTGCCTTCACTGGGTGGAAATCCGACGTTGAGTATGATGCGACGGCCACCGCGATGGAGGAGAGCCCGGCGTATCTCATCCCAGGTAATGGCTGCGATGTCGAAACGGTTGAACTCCCGGGCGAGTCGTATGGGATAGGGCGAATGGCTGTCCGAGTTGGAGAGAAACGTCAGTTCGTGTAGCTCGTCGATGCTGTCAGCGTAGTCGCTGTCGGCGCTCAATCCCAGCTCCAAAAAGTCGACCTTGCTGTCAGCGTAGCAGTCGTGGAGGCTGTCGTGGTATGCATACATGGCGGTCCAGGGAGTAAAGGCGTGGGCTGGACCGATGAGTCCTCCGGCATCGTGGGCAGCGTCAGCTATCATGGCCCCGTTGAGGCTCACGTGTGGCCGGCCGGCGGTGTCAAGGGCGTCAGCTGCCGGTGCTATCTGTTCACGAAAGGCATCGACGGCCTGCCAGGAGGGGAACAGCAGGAGGTGGTGAACACGATTGGTGTCCTCGACTTCGGTGGTCAGCAGGAAACTGGTACCGTCGACAGTTATGATGCCGTCGTTGATGTCGCCAGCCTGCGTGAGTTCCCGCCGCCAGACGGGATGCAGGCAGTCCCCGGTGCCGAGGAGCTGTATGCCTTTTCGCTGGGCCTCGGTTGCGAGCCGTTGCACCGTCATTTTGGGGGAGGTGCCACCGGAGAAACGGGAGTGGATGTGCAGGTCGGCGTCGACGTGCATATACCTCAATGGCTGCGGTGTTTAAATGATTTGCAGGTAGACAAAAAAACAAGAGAAAGGGGGAGAGGGTGGTTAGTCCAGCTGTATCTTTGTGCCCGTCTGTTTCCGTTCGGCTTTGTGCAGCTCGATGTCCAGGATACCGTTCTGGTAGGTTGCATGGGCGCTGTCGGTGTCGACCTCGGTGGGCAGCTCGACTTCTTTGTAGTATTGTCGGTCCTCGTCGTCGACGTTGATGGTCAGCATGTTCTCTGTTGCCTCGAGCTCGATGTCCTCTTTGGCTACGCCGGGGAGTTCGGCAGTGACGGTAATGGTCTCGTCGTTTTCTACGACGTCAACGAGGGGTTCGCGTTTGCTGGAGAGCTGCTGCGGGCGCATGCCGTGCTCGGGTGAAACGTTGCCGAACTCACGGAAGCGGGGTTTGCCGTCGGGACCCACGCGGAGTGACCAGCCGTACACGTAGGGGCCGCCTTCCTCGGGTGGCTTGGTCTCGCCGCTCATGGCGTTTTGCATGATGCGGTTCATGTACTGCCAGTCGCGCTTGAACTGCTTTTCCAGGTCGTCGAAGATGTCCGAGGCGAAGGGTCCGCGTCGTCTGCGTGGCCAGTTGCCGAACCAGTCGTCGAGTGGGTTCCAGGTTTCGTCTTCGTCATCATTTCTTTCTTTTCGGGTCATATGGTATATCACCTCCGTTCAGCCTAGTATATATGCGGTTCTATAAAAAATTTGTGGTCACGATTCGTCCAGATATGCCTGCACCGCTTCCGTCAGCGTGCGATGCACCATCGAGCCGTCCGCCCGACCACGCAGCTCCTGCATGGCAAGACCCATCAATGCTCCCACGGCTCGCTCCCCCTGCTCCTCCACCAGAGCCGCATTGTCCGCCACAATGGCTCGAGTCACATCGCGCACCGCCGCTTCATCCAGGGCCTCCAGCCCACAGGCAGCAGTTGCTTCATCCAGCGTAGCATTCGGATGCTCCGCCAGATACGAGAGCACCTGCGGGACGCCCTCCTTGGAAAACCTTCCCTGCTCCAAGCCCGACAGAACCGCAGCAACCATGCTTCGTTGTACCTTCCGGCCAGTGTCCCGCTCCACCTCGGGAATTACGTGCAATAATACCCGGGCCAGCGTCTTCGCTTCGCCCGGATAGCGCTCAACCAGCCCATCGAACCAGTCATCATGATCGCCGTGTACGAGCTGCCCGGCCTCCTCCTCGCTCAGGCCCAACGACACGTAGCGCTCCACTTTTTCCTCCGGGAGCTCCGGCAGTGAATCAGCAACACGGGCAAGCCGCTCCGCCGACACCGCTACAGGAGGAACATCCGTCTCCGGATACATCCGCTCCGCCCCCGGCATCGGCCGCAGGTATCGCGTCGTCTCATCCGGCAGCGCCCGGCGTACCTCCTCCGGGACACCCTGGAAGGCAGCAGCCGCCCGGCATACCACCTGCTCAAGGCACCGCCGGGTGGTCTCCCCCGGTCCAAAGGAAAGCACAAAGGCATCAGCATCACCGCAGGTCAGCTCAGCGCGGAGCCCCGTCACCTCATCCTCCGATATACCGTAGGCGGGCAGCTCATCGGAATGCATGATGCCGCCGCCAGCCAGCTCTGCATGCACGGCCAGCTCATTGCCCAGGCGTCCCTCCTCATAGGTCACGCCGCCCAGCAGGCCAGCGAAGCCCGGCAACCGGACGGCCAGCACCACACCATCCGCCATGCCGCCCGCCACCACCTGCGAAGCGGTATCCTCGAATATATGACTGACATCCTTAATAGCTACTGCATCCAGCACATCCGGCGACGCTCGCTCCTCCAGGCGAGCCTGCACCTCGAGGAGCTCCAGCTGCCGCGCCACTTCATTACGGACGATAGCCGCGATGCTCCGCAGCTCCTGGACGCCCTTTATCTCCACCCGGCTGCCCCCGGCGATGGAGACGTTGACATCCTGCCGGATGGTACCGATGCCTCGCTTCACCTGTTTCGTCGCCCGCAGCAATTGACCCAGGCGCCCCGCCACCTGCTCTGCCTGCTCCGGCGACGTGATAACAGGAGCCGTGGCAATCTCTACCAGCGGGATGCCCAGCCGATCGAGGCCATACACGACCACGCCATCCGTCTCCTCCAGCACCCGGGCGGCATCCTCCTCCAGACAAATCGTCTCAATCGCCACGCCGTCCACGGCACCACCCACCGCCACCAGCCCCGTCCGCTGGAAACCCGACGTCGTAGAGCCATCAATGACGATCTTGCGCATGAACTGTACCTCGTCCACCACCCGAGCATCCAGCAGCGCCGCCACCGTCAGGCAGACCTCAATGGCAGCCTCATTGGCAGCATGCGGCGGCTCCTCGTCCGCCTCAACCAGACACGTCGCCACGTCGGAGGCACGATACATGAAGCGCCGCTGCCGTCTCGCTTCAGCCAGCGCCGCCCGGTCGACATCCCCCAGCTCCGACATCGTCGGGACGAGCTGCCGGCGAAACGTGTAATCCACCGCATCGCTGATCTCAGACGGGCAACCACAGAATAGCTTCCCTACATCCAGCTGCTGATGAATCTCCAGGCCGGCCTTCAATCCAAGCTGCTCGTAATCCATCACCACGCCAAATCCTTATTCACCATAAAAAGAGTACGGCCAACGAATAGATGCGTATCCGGGAGCGCTGGACGCCGGACGCCGATATGCAGGCCAAGGAAGCCCACCATGATACCCTGCTGCCGACCCCACATGTCCCACCAGTCGATACGCGGCGGCACCAGGTTACCCTTCCGCACCACCGTCATACTCAGACTGTTATACTTCCACCATACCGGGCGCAGCATCAACCCCAGAAACGTCTCCCGGGTTACCCCGAAGGGAAGCGCATAATGCAGCGGTACGTGCGCCGTCCCGTGGCCATAGCTCAGAACATGCGCCAGGCAGGTCGCCTTCGTCCACGGCGTGATATAGGCATCCACCATGTCCTCAATCCGGTCCAACAGATACCTAAAAATCTTCAGCCACTCCAGCCGGGCCACCTCGCCATACAGCGCCTGCTCCGCCGCCTCCCGCTCCTCCACGGTGTCCGCCGCCCGCAATAGTTGAAAATGCTGCCGGATGCGCTCCATGGTCTGCAGAAGCACGTCAACTCTCCCCGCAGGGACTCGCTGCGTCACCGTTCTGGTGCCCTCCTCGGCGGTCATCGTAAACCGGAGCTCCACGTCATCCGGGGTCTCCGCCGCGGTCAGGGGCGCCAGCAGGGACGGTACGACAAGGAGCGCAATGACACATACAATGAACAGGTATCCTCCTCGCCTCATGGTCATCACGTCATAAATGCTCGCACCGTATTTATTGATTGTTATCACTCTTATCGCTCGCTCCCAGCCGGGAGTACATCAAAGCAGGACTACACAAAAGCAGAATACATCCAAAAAATTAAAATAAGTTGCCCCGCTATATTGCTCCGCCACACCACAGCGGGGTGGGGTAGTCAGGAAAACCCGTCGGGCTCATATGAACCCCTTTGGAAAAGGTGTTTCATCCCCAAAGGGTCGGAGATACCCGAAGATCCGTGGTTCAAATCCACGCCCCGCTACTTCTTTTACACTGTATCGTAAAACGCACTGGATGGTCGCTTTCGAAAGCATCATTAAACCGGAGATGTGCCATCAAACCTCTTATGTCCTTTTCTGAAAAATCCAGTGCTGAATTTTTTGCTTTGGGCAAACCCTGCGGACAAGCTCTTATATGCACATGAAAATTTTATACGGAGCATATATCCCCGTGCAGGTGAATTATGACAGATATGAAGAGCGATATTGAGAAAAATATTTCCGCTGAGGATTTCCAGACATGCATTGACACGCTGGCGGTCATAGCTGACAGGCTGGTGGGCAGCGAAGACGGTCTACAAAAACATCGGGGAATATTTCCCCTACGTCGAGCTGCGACATGAAGAATTCATAGACTTTGAATGGTGGGACGCCTGGCGCGGCTACATGTACGATGATGCTCGTACCAAGACGGCACGGGATGGCGGCTGGACTTGGTTCAACGCAGCGGAGCCAAACCTGTACGACATCGTTCACTTCAAATACGTGGACGAGTTGTTCGACAATTTGCACAGCGAGATGGATATCTGGCTGTCGTGTACCACCGGCCAGCACTTTGGTCCCGACATCTACCTGGAGCATGACGCCGTCCTTTGGTTCGGCAACGCGGCATCAGGCCGCTGCCCTGAGGAGGACCTGCTTGATGACTGGTGGCTGCACGCCATGATGGTCGAGGGTAAAAGCCTGGGCGACGCCTTCTCCGACTACCTGTGGCTCCATCAGCGGGACTACACCACCGGCGATCCCACATCCATGTATGGCAGTTCATCCCTACAGATACACAACATCCAGGTCATCCTGGGCGATCCCACGCTCATCTGCTACAGCCCTGAATGGACTGAGTCAACCCTGGCCGAGTCATAGACCCCCTTTTCCCTTTCTTCCCTTTTTTCTCTATATTTTGGCGATGGCACATCTAGAAGATGACTCCCTACCCGCTCTGTGTCAGGTCAGCGACCAGTACATCATCGTCATCCATTATCTCTATGCCTGCCTGCCGACCTGTTCCCTCGAATACGAGGTGGTCACCATCACTATCCCGTTCATACAATGCAAGATGAAGCGTTCCAGTGAGGCTCTCCTGGATGCGACCGGTCATGTTCCCCTGCTGCGGGCTTTTCAGCGAGATGGCACGGTCGCTCCGGGCCTCGACGTTCAGGCGGTGCTGTTTGTCCACGATAGACAGTGATATTCCATCCTCCTGCTTTGCAAACCGACGGATGCGCGCCCCGGTATACGTGGTAAACCGATGGACATGGCCGTCATACCAGAGGGCACCCAAAAACCCGGTGAACTCAGTCCACAGCCATGGGATGCGGGCCACCGACAGCATGAACGATACATCGCCGTCGAAGTGATTGGACTGCATCCAGATATAGGCGCGGGGAAAGCTATGACCGTAGTCTTTTTCTATGTATCCTCGACCGTCATCAAACGACATTTCTTCGCCGTCCACGTTTAACGAGCCAGCAATGCAATGATTCATGCTGACCACGCCGTGCTTGCATTCCATGAACGGAACAAAGGTGTACCAGCCCATGATGCCCGGGGAGAATAACCGACTTGGGAGAGGAACCGTATTGTCGAAATGGAGCACACCTGTGATGTGCCGGTCCTGCCGGTCAATGTCCAGGCGCATCTCCCGGGCTGAAAAGACATTATCGGCGATAGAGACCATAAATGCATCGCGGGATGCAGAAAAAGCATCGACATCGTAGGTGAAATAGGTGAAATCACCCATGGTGCCGTTGAACACCTGGACGAAGGCGTGCGACTCCTCCCGGTTTTCACCCATCGATATCCCGGGGATGACGGCCAAGCGGTGGTGCTCAGCGGCATCCACAAGCTTGTAGTACCATCCTTCGAAGTAATGACGGCTGGATGTGCTGCCCTGAAATCGCTCGGGATGCCACAGCCTCCGGAGACGCGATACTACCATAGCACGCTATGAACCTTCATCGGATTATCTACTTTGCGTATTCCATGCCCTCAGAGGCTTCAGAACAAGAAAAGATGAGATAACAATACAGGAATAATAAGAAATGACGAAGAACCGGAATATCGCCGCCATTCATATCATTTCAGGTTGGATATAATCATGACAGCTAGCTATAGATATCCTTTTATCCCGTATAGGTGTTTAGGTAAAGATGACAGGTAGGCGGCATGGTGTGTATGCACTCCTGCTGGTATGCATTCTGATAGCCGGCATGGCCTCCGGCACCATCATACAGGCTGCACGTTTCACGGAAAACGACCAAATATGGGAGGCTGCTACGCCGTCTAACCTGCCCCAGTGGGCTGATGGAACATTCAACGGCACGCTCTATCAGGCCAACGAGCCGACGGGAACCGTGACGGGCTTCATCCAGCTCGGCCGGAACAGTCAGCGCGGCTGGTTCACCGGAACCTGGAATATGGAGGACATGGCTGGCCAGGCTGCCGGATTCTTTTTTGGTCCATTGCTCTTCGGCCAGGTCAACGCCTCGAGCTCCCGTCTGTCCATTCCGCTGGTCGGCATCCTGCAGAGCAATGCATCCTGGTTCTCCGTCCGCATCATAAGCCCTCCAGGACAGAACATGCACGTATCCGGATCCCGCCGGGTCTCCTTCCTGCCGGAGCCGGATGGCCCCTACCAGATAGGGACCACTGCGATGCATCTCGTCGACGAAGAGCGGGAGGAACCGTTTACCGACGATCCGTCAGATGTCAGAGAGATAATGCTGCAATTCTGGTATCCCATCGATGATGCAAGCGGCGACGAAGCGGTGTACATGGACCCGGAAACGTTTGACTGGCTGAAACATGAATCACCGATTCCGCTGTTCTGGATACCGGACAACGCCTACAATGATGTCAATCCCCACGCAGTCAGAGGTGCGTTGCCGCCATCCGGGCAGACGTTTCCCGTGCTGCTGTTTTCCCACGGCTACGATGGCGTCCGAGAGATATATACGTCTCTGATAGAGAAACTCGTCAGTCACGGGTATGTGGTAGCCGCGGTCCAGCATCCATACGTGGCCGGTGTCACGGTCTTCCCGGATGGACGGGTCGTCCAGCATAAGGATCCACCCTCCGATCAGGAAGGGGCAGAGGCGTACTTCCGGACGGCGTTTGAAACAGTGGTCGGTGACCTCGAATTCGTGCTTGATGTCCTAGATGGAATGGCATCGCCGCTGCAGGCCTGCTTCAACCTGGACCGGATAGGCATCTATGGCCATTCATTCGGGGGCGGGGCATCAGCGGCCATCTGCAATCAGGACGAACGAGTTTTGGCGGGCGCGGCCCTGGACGGCTTCTTTCACGGTGACGCTGCTGAGAACGGCTCAGAAAAACCGTTTCTCTGGCTCCTCGCCGAGGGGCATCTCGAGCGGGATACAACGCTCCAGCAGATGTGGAATCAGACGAACAGCGATGCCTATATGGCCACCGTGGCGGGCGCCGCTCACTATTCATATACCGACGTAGGACTGCTGCTGACACATTTCGCCCCCCTGATACCCCGGCAGGCCGTCGGATTCGGCACCATCGAGCCGAAGCGGCTGCTAGAGATCGCCAACGCGTACACCCTGGCGTTTTTTGACGGTTACCTGAAAGAAAGGCCGCTCGAGGAATTACTGGACCTGGCTGAACAGTACCCCGAAGTCAGCTTCGACTACAAGTAGAAAACTGCCGGCCAGCATCCAGATGGCTACGGAATATCTTATAAACGCTTACCGCGTTGTTTCATGGTAATGATGATATGGCGCCCAATCGCGGTGCTCCTGCTCTCCCTGCTGTTTATCGTGACCGCGATACCGATCGAGCCTAATGGACCGCTCGATGAAGAAACAAGCGATGAGCACTGCTTTGATGGTGGGGACGCTGGAGACGCACAGGGGACCATGTCGGATACCGGTTCAGCCGCTGCTCCAGCGGGTACGAGCCTACAATGGATCTGGCATGACGGTCGCCTGCGGAGCTACTGGCTGCACGTGCCCTCCGGGTACAATGGCACTGATATCCCACTCGTTGTCGTTCTGCACGCCGGCGGGGGCTACCCGGCACGCATGGCAGCCAAGACTGGTTTTACGGAGACAGCTGAGCGGGAAACCTTCGCCGTGGTGTATCCCCGGGGCGTGTTTCGGTGGGCTCCGTGGTGGCGTATGTGGAATGGCGGGTACTGCTGCGGCGTGGCCTACGAGCAAGACGTGGATGACGTGGGCTTCTTTGCAGCGATGATTGAACGACTGCAGAGCGAGCTCTCCATAAATGGCAGCCGGATATATGTAGCCGGGCATTCCAATGGAGCCATCCTGGCGTACCGTATCGCTGCAGAGCTCTCAGAGGTCATTGCCGCCGTGGGGCCAGTGGCAGGATCCATCGGCGGCACAGCCAGTGAGGACAGCCCGCTGTGGGTCATCCCGGAGCCGGAGCAGCCAGTCTCAGTGATACATTTCCACGGCGTGCTGGATGAAAACGTGCCCTACGATGGCGGCCACGGCAACAATACCTCCGGCACGGGCACGGATCTGCCAGTCAA
>JBNGDQ010000009.1:0-21372 GCA_049975285.1 Thermoplasmatota archaeon | reverse complement strand
TCCGGCAGAGCCAATAGCGCCGACGACGATGACATTGCCACTGGCATCCACGGCTACATCCTTCCCAATGTTCTGGTCATATTCCTTAAATTCCTTCCGCCAGATGAGATGGCCATCCGTCCCGTCATATTTCTCAGTGCGGATGGTCCATTTTTCCGCATTCTCGTCGTATACCTCGCCCGTCACGATGACATTATCATCGCCATCCACGGCAACCCCGTTGATGGCCATCGTCCTATCCTGCAATATCGACGTCGTACCCGTGGTGCCGCCATCCGCCAGCGAGAGCCCGGAGAGCGAGAGCGCTACTACAACAATTAATGCACATGCCTGTATGTACGTGTTCCGTGTCATGTTTTTCAACCTCAACGATGGGGAGGTTCCCTGATGTACGGTGTAATCCCTATTCATTTAAAAAAAATGTGGTACAGTCGTCGAAACATGTCAGGTGCGGATAACACTGTCCTCCGTCACAATATCCTCCACCTGTACGTCATGGGATTCCCGTGGCAGCTCCTCGAGCACTTGGAACCCGTAGGCCAGGGCGACAGCGCGTCCAGCAATGCGTTTGAGTAGCACGTCGTAATACCCACCGCCGTAGCCGATTCGGTTGCCCTGCCGGTCGAAGGCGATGCCCGGGACGAGGGCCAGGTCCACGTCGCTTGCGGGATGCTCCCTGATGTGCTCCGGCTTTGGCTCAAGGATGCCGTATGCTCCAGTGGAGAGCTCATTCCAGGCATGTAACTCGGAGAGAATGAGGGTGGATGCTTTCCTGTCGGCGACGACGGGGACCAGTACCTGCATTGCATCAGTGGCGAGCAGCGACCGGATGCATCCATGAGTGTTGACCTCCGTTCCGAATGATATGTAGGCTAGCACAATGGAGGCATCCTGGAATTCTTTCATCGCGTAGAGAGCGTCCAGTACCTGGTTGCTTCGCTTGAGTACGTCGAAGGTGGAGAGACTGTTCCGGCGTTGCAGCAGCTGCTTGCGTATGCGTTGCTTATGCTCAGGCAGCGATGCCATCTACAGGTCGAGGATGCGTTCGATGAGCTCGAGGAGCCCGTAGATGTCCTGCACCTGCCAGTCGCCCATGTGGCCGATCCGGAATGTTTTTTCTTTCAGGTCGCCGTAGCCGTTGGATATGCGGACGTAGTGCTTGGCGAGCTCCTCTGACAGCGACGCCACGGAGATGCCCCGGGTGTTCTCGATGCAGGTGAGCGTTTTGGACCAGTAGCCTTTTTCTGGATAGATGTCAAAGTATTTTTGGGCCCATTCCTGGGTGACCTCGGCCATGCGCTCATGTCGCTGGAAGCGATGCTCAATGCCTTCCTCATTGACGATGTGGTCCAGCTGAGCATCCAGGGCAAACATCTGCGAGATAGCTGGGGTGACCCGGGTCTGGTTGCGCTGATGGTACTTGTACATCAGCGGGATGTTGAAGTAGTATCCCCGGTCGAGTTTCTCCGCCCGTTTGAGCATGTCGTCGCTGACCGCCGCCACGGCGATGCCCGACGGCAGAGCGAAGCATTTCTGGACGCCGGCGACCACCATGTCGATGCCGAGACGGTCGACCTCTATCTTTGCGCCGCTCATGGCGGAGACGCCGTCGACGAACAGCAGGACGTCGGGATAGTTTTTCACGACGTCGGCAATCTCCTCGAGGGGATTCATCATGCCGGTCGAGGTTTCATTGTATACCAGGGTGACGGCGTCGTATTCACCGGTGTCGAGCTGCTCTTCGACCATATCTGGCTTGACGGCGGTACCCCAGTCCAGGGTGAACGCCTCACAGGGAATGCCGCTCTTTTCGGTGATCTTATGCCACCGTTTCGAGAAGGCGCCGTTTACTAGGTTCAAGCATTTCTTTTCCACGCCGTTGATAACGGCGGATTCCATGGCACCCGTCGAGGATGACGTCATGAGCAGCACGGGGTTTTTAGTGTACAATAGTTGTTGCAGTTTGGTCTGGATGGATGCATACAGTTCACCGAATTCTTTCGACCGGTGATGTATCTGGGGCGTGGACATCGCCTGCAGCATTTCTTCTCGGACCTCAGTGGGGCCGGGGGTAAACAGTTTCTGGTGCATGGAGACGTATGAAAAATCGTTACTTAAAATTTCCTCTGGGCGGTGGCGGCACACGCGTAAAAATGCACCGCTGTGACAGGAGAAAATCAGGCCTGCTATATCAGTTAATTTTAAATATATCCATGACATATGTTACACGGAGGCCATAAAATGAGGAAACACAAGGCAAAAGCAATTTTAGGAGTGTTGGTAGCGTTGCTCATGATCGGCATGGGTTTCGCGGCCATCCCCATGACTGGCCAAGAACATACTACGCAGTCATCTCCAACTGAGCCAACTGAGACCATTGATCTCGATACCAACGACGACGGAGACGACAAACCGTATATTCTTGACCAATCCATACGCGAGATACCGGAAGAGGAGAGAGCAGCCGCAAGTCAAGGCGAGAACGACATGAATACGTATACTGATGCCGGCAACAATATCTACGGCGCGTTCCCGCTCTATCCAGGCGAACCCCACGATAAGGCGCCCTGTCGGGGCACCGAGGGGCAGCTGGACCCGAGCGGCGATAGCGTCGACTGGTATTACTTCGCTGTAGGCGAGGGTCAGACTATTGATGTCTCCATCTCGAATTTTGAGGTGGAACTGATTGATCCCACGGGTGAAACCATTCTCGGCTCTGGCTCATCGGTGAGTGCGACGGCTGAGAGTACGGGTAACTATTTCATCCGGGCGTATATCCCAGAGGGTGCCAGTGCGGGTAGCTACGAGCTGGATGTCTCTCTGAGCGGTCAGGATGATGCAGGCTCCGGTGGTGACGCCGGCAATGACATCGGGAGTGCCGTGTCTATCTCTCCAGGGGTCTATGAGGGCTACCTGGACAGCACTGACTGGGCAGACTGGTACAGCTTCACGGCGAACACCGGCGAAGGCATCAAGATAGAGCTGACCGTCGAAGGCGTCAAATCCGACTTCGACGTCCACCTATACAATCCAGATGGCGAGCTCGTGCATAGGGCCATGTACTACGGCGATGACACCCTAGAGTATCCCGCAGACATGTCCGGTACCTGGAAAGCCAAGATTGATATCTGGCCCGGCTGGGATACCACCATGTGGCCGGATGACTACTTCCTGTACGGCTCCGGTCCCTACGAGTTCGAGCTCCAGGTCGGCGGCTCCGTTAGTGAACCACCGGCTCCGATACCGCAGCCAGATGTGACTCCAATCGCCCAGACCTTCATCGTCAATAATGATCCTGCCAGCAACAAGGACGAGTTCGGATACCTGGCAGCTGTGCCCGCCGCCAACTATCTCGACGGTGGACAGCGCTATGCTTCGCCCATTGTCTATCAGGGTGACGACAGCAAGACTTGGTACTTCGGCACCGTGGATGATACTACGCAGTATCTGCTGGACGACTGGAACGCCTATCTGGATAGGCATGGTATGGCGGCTGAGGAATACGTTATCCCGAGTGACCCCATTGCTGCGGCGGCACAGATTGCCATGGACCAGTGGGATTCCTCTGATACTGCAGTTGTTGTCCCCGATGGCAGCAACGGTGAAATGGATGACGTCGTGGAAACAGTTGTGGATACATCCGCCTCGATCAGCACGACGCCGTCATCAACGCGATACTCAGCAGATGACTCCCGGTTTAAAAATATCGGCGGCAATGCTGCCGTTCCGATGTTCATGGGCAAAAACGTGGGCGGCATCCATTTGGAGGCCACCGGTGACAGCTTTTCTGGCGATACCGGTATTATCACGCCGCGATATGAGAACGTCCAGGAAGATTGGTGGCCAGCTCCATACGACGTAAATGGACCAGACCAGGATAGCTGGTATCCTGTCGTCATGCCTGGGTTCTATGCTCCATACATCACCGGCACCAGCGGTATGAACGAGTTTATCGTTCATGAGTATCCGGGTCAGCGATTTGATATCCCCATTGACTCGACCAGTTCCAGCATCAACGTCACCATCACCACTGACAGTCCATCTACGATGATGGTATACCTGGTCGATCCTGAAGGTGTCCTCCGGCGGCCGAATCTCCCCCATTGGGTGGGCGAACCCGAGCCAATCCATCACTGGAATGGTGGCCACTGGGAACACAACTTCGAGGACTTCCGCATGTGGAGACCAGAACCACAGACGACCCGTTCCGTTGAAATGCAAAATCCCAGCGAAGGCACGTGGAAAGCCATCGTGGTACAGCACCCGACGGGCCAGGCAAGCGGCTCCGTGAATGTTCAGGTCACCGCCGAGGTACGGACTCATAATCCCGACAGATGCAACGCACAGCTCTCGGCAGCCAACGGTGCCGTGCTGGCATCGCTCAACCATGCACCGCTGCTCTACGTGAACCCAGACAGCGTCCCGGCTGAAACACAGGAAGCCTTGGACACGCTCGGTGTCAGCAACATCATCTTCGTCAACATCGGCGAAGGAAGCAGTGCCGATGTGGGCGCCACGACGACGTACACGACGATGCAAGAAGTAGTGGATGCAATCAAGGAGTATAGCGCATCCAGGAATGTCATCACCGTGACATCGACTGCATCGATGGATGGATTCTTCGCCCCGGCAGGTATGATCGCCGCCTATCACGGCAGCCCAGTCTTCGACATCGGGATGGAAGCACCTCAGGCCGTCAACTATCTCGACAAGGCACGTGTGACCACCTACGAGATGGGCGACTACTATCACGGCAGCCTGGCGACGGGCCATCTACACAAGATGGGCGAGCCGTTCGACCTGATGGAAGCACTCAAGGAACTTATCACTGAACAGAAAGTACCCTCGATTGGCTTCGACCAGCATAAGCGGTGGTTTAACGGAGCGCAGGAGGCCATCTACGGCAATATCACTGCTGAATACGGTCTCGACCTTGAAGGCCAGGAGGCCTATATATTCGTGGCGGATCGTGAACAGGAAATACGCGATCCAGTCTGTATGATTTTGAGCGGCAATGAGTCATATGCCGGCCATTTCATGCACCGAAACGTAGCCCTGAACACTGCACAGATTTGCCGAGATATCCTATATCCAGCGATTATCTACGCAAATCCAGGCCGGAACGTGACGACTTCGATGCTGATGAACTTCCCCGATGGGAGAACATGGACGACGAACGACGGTACGACCACTTCGGTTCGGTCATCCCAGCGAGTGAAGGAAAGCTTTAGTTCGCATGGACGCTTCTATGAAGGTCACTGCATCTGGGACAACATGCTTGAGCGGTACAACACTGGTGTAGCAGTCAGCTACTACTCCGGTCATGGTACGGGTGGCTCCGGTATATCCTTCCAGTGGAAGAATGTGGCCGAGCAGTTCCCATATCTGGAACTCCGCCATGAGGAACTCAAGGACTTCGACTGGTGGGACGGCTGGCGTGGCTACATGTACGACGACGCTCGCCCGAAGACCCCGCGATGGGGTGGATTCACCTGGTATAACGGTGTGGAGCCCAACGTGTACGACATTGTCCACTTCAAGTACGTTGACCAGTACTTCGAGAACCTGCACAGCGAGATAGACCTGTGGATGTCGTGTACGACAGCGTCACACCCAGGAGCAAACATCTACCTAGAGCACGGCGCTGCTTTATACTATGGCAATGGTGGTACCGGTCTGTGCCCGCAGGAGGACCTGTTGGATGACGAGATGATGCACAGCCTGATGGTCGAAGGTAAGAACATCGGTGAGGCGTTCTCCAAGGAAGTCTGGCTGCATCAGCGTGACTTCACCACTGATGACCCGACGGCCATGTATGGTAGCTCTTCGATGACCGTTACCAACATCCAGATGATCTTCGGCGACCCGACGATGACCATCTACAGTCCCGACTGGACTGAACCGACACCGGTCGCACCGTAAACACACCCAATACCCTTTTCCCTCTTTTTCTCACTTTTTCTTTATTGTTTTTATGTTGAGTTTGCAATCCATAGGTATATAAATAAACGATTGTTAACGATGTGGAGAACATGAAACGAATAGTTATCTGTATAACCCTCTTGCTTGTAGTAACCCCCATGTCAACCTTCTTTGCCCTCGACACTGTATCGTTCACCGGAGTTTTTGGTGAAGCAAATCCGTGTGCGGCAGCATGCATACACGCATTATCTGCCGGTACTTCCGATGGTGAAACCTGGTCCATTGAGCTGGTTGATTCCCTCGGCAAGACCGGGCAGCACACGGACATCGCCATCGGACCAGATGGAACAGTATACATATCCTACTATGATTTCCTGGAGGAAGACCTCAGATGTGCCTACAAGAGCGACGACGAATGGGAGGTTGACACCGTCGACGCAGAGGGTGCCGTCGGTACCTATACTTCCATCGATGTCGACAACGATGGGCGCCCTGCTATCAGTTACTATGATGAAACAGAGCAGGATCTCAAGTATGCTATGCTGGAAAATAGTGCATGGATGGTGGAGGCAGTGGACTCTCAGGGTGACGTGGGCAGATACTCCTCGCTGGCTGTCGATGGATGGGGAGACCCCCACATTGTATACTATGATGGCTCCACGGACCGCCTGAAATATGCCACCCGCTCCGGCGGAAACTGGAACATCGAGGTCGTAGATGCAGAGGGAGACTCGGGACGATACGCTGCAATAGCCCTCGACAGCCAGGGAACGCCGCATTGCACCTACGGTCGAGATGAAACCGTGCTGATGTATGCCTCTCGAGCCGCAGGGAGCTGGGAGACCCGCCAGGTGGACAGTGAGATAAAACTGTTCGGGTCAACGGCCATAGCCATGGAGGATAACACACCCCATATTGCCTATTTCGATCTCTCCAATGACCCCAACTGGCGCCTGAGATACGCAACCAGTATAAACGGAGACTGGACGATAGAGATAGTGGATCCTGACATCTATGGCTTCTGGAACGAGCGGGGTCTCGACATTGCTGTCCGGGACGGCATCGTACACCTCGGTTATTTCCATTGGGATGACTGGGACACCGGCTATGCCTACAGATACCATGGCATGTGGACAACTGAAATCGTGGAAAGCGAGGGAGACATCGGTGCCTTCGCCTCCATCGCCCTGGACAGTCAGGGATATCCACACATGAGCTACATGGACCGTAGTAATCTGGCTCTCAAATATGCTTACAAGACGCAGTATGCTCCCGTGGCACCGGAGAAACCCGAAGGACCCGGGCGAGGGAGAACCGGAGCCGAGTATGCATATACCACATCCTCGGCAGACCTGGACGACGACGAGATACAATACGGTTGGGACTGGGACGGCGATCGAAACGTCGACGAATGGACTTCGTTTATCGCATCAGGAGACGAGATAGAGACCACGCACACCTGGGACAGCGACGGCACATATACAATCCGCGTCAAGGCACGTGATGACACGGGACTGGAAAGTGAATGGTCAGCCCCGCTGCAGGTATCAATGCCGTACATCCGGCAGGGCCTTCCCGCCATGATGTGGCAGTGGCTCACGCAACACCTACCCATTCTCTCCCTCATTCCATCTATATCATCCGGAATATAACGAATAATTTTTTAAAATGGAATGTGCACCTGCCTGATATACAGCTAATAACATTTAAATATATTCTTCTATTTTAGGGCCGTGGCAATATTGGAGGGGCGGTTGCCACGGAATTTTACCACCTCCATCTCCCAGCCCCTCCTTTTTACTTCTGTGAGTCAACAGACTGATGTGCTGCAACAAATTTTATGAAAGCAGCGCGCATTACCGGTCATGATAGAGAAAACCATTGGGCAGTTGCTCGACGAAGCAGCAGAAACATATCCCGAACAGGATGCACTCGTCTACCTCGATGGACCCCGCTACTCTTATACAGCATTCAAGGAGGCCTGCGACCGCGTCGCCAAGGGTCTACTGAAACTGGGCATCGAACCCGGCGACCATGTGGCCGTCTGGGGATACAACGTCCCTGAATGGGTCATCCTGCAGTTTGCCACCGCGAAAATCGGGGCTGTTCTCGTAACGGTCAACATCTACTACAAGGCCCACGAGCTCGAATATCTGCTCAAACAGTCCGACGCAAAGGCGCTCTTCCTAGTCAGCGGCTTCAAGGACGTCGACTACGTGGACACCGTCTACCGGGTGATATCCGAGCTCCGCGACGGTGAACGCTCGGAGAAACTGCCGTATCTCGAGCATGTGGTCTTCATGGGAGACGAAAAACATCCCGGCATGCATACGTTTTCAGACATCGAGGCCATGGGCGAGAATGTAAGCCATGAGGAGCTCATGGAGGTGCAGGACAGCCTGGATTGCCATGAGACGATCAACATGCAGTATACCTCCGGGACGACGGGCTTCCCGAAGGGCGTAGAGCTCACGCATTACAACATCGTGAACAATGCCTACTGGGTGGGCAAATATCTGGGGCTCAGCAGCGATGACCGGATGTGTATCCCGGTGCCGTTTTTCCATTGCTTCGGCTGCGTGATGTCCACGCTCAACTGCGTGATATACGGCGCGACGATGGTCCCCATCGAGATATTCGATGCAGGCGAGGTACTCCGGGCCGTTGACCAGGAGCAATGCACCGTCATCCAGGGTGTTCCCACCATGTTCATCCGGGAGCTCGATTATCCCGACTTCGATGACTATGATACGACGTCGCTGCGCACCGGTATCATGGCCGGCGCCACGTGTCCCATGGAGGTCATGAAGCGCGTCATGGATGACATGCACGTCGAAGAGATCACTATCTGCTACGGCCTCACAGAGGCCTCACCCGTCATCACGCAGACCAAGCGCGATGACCCCATCGAAAAAAGAGTGGAGACCGTGGGGAAAGCACATCCACCCGTGGACGTCAAGATCATCGACCCCGAGACCGGTGAGGAGCTGCCTCCCGGCGAGCCCGGGGAGCTCATCGCCCGGGGCTACAACATCATGAAGGGCTACTACAAGATGCCCGAGGCCACCGAGGAGACCATCGAGGACGACTGGCTGCACACCAAGGACATGGCGGAGATGGACGAGGGCGGCTACATCAAGATCATCGGCCGCGTGGACGACATGATCATCCGGGGCGGCGAAAACGTCTACCCCAGAGAGATAGAGGAATTCCTGTACACCAACCCCCAGGTTAAAGACGTGGCGGTCGTCGGCGTCCCCCACAAGGAGTACGGCGAAGAAGTCGCAGCGTTCATTCAACTCCGTGAAGGCGAAGATGCCACCGAGGAAGACATCAAGCAGTTCTGCCGGGACAACATCGCCCGCTACAAGATGCCCAAATATATCTTCTTCGTCGACGAGTTCCCCATGACCGCCAGCGGTAAAATACAGAAATACAAACTCCGGGACAGCGCCGAGGAGCGCCTGCAGGCCTGATCATGCACATCGCCCATCTCTCCGACATCCACTACAGCAAGAGCTGGATGTATCTCCAGGACAGCTTCCAGCGCTGCATCGACCTCGTAAACGAGGCATCACCTGACGTGGTCATTATAACCGGGGACATCACCGACTATGGGCTCCAGCGGGAATTCCAGGGTGTCACAAAAGAGCTGGAGCGCATCAAGGCACCCCGGCTTATGGTACCCGGCAACCATGACGCCCGGCATGAAGGCTACAAAAAATTCGAGGAACACTTCGGCCCACGGTTTTTTACCCGGGAACATGGCGGCTACCGCTTTGTCGGGATCGACAGCAGCGAACCCGACATCGACGAGGGACATGTCGGCAGGGAGCAGCTGAAATGGCTCGCGGAGCAGCTCACCGACCGCTCGATTGTCTTTCTCCATCATCACCTGGTTCCCGTACCATATACGGGGCGGGAGCGAAACGTGCTGGTTGACGCCGGCGAGGTGCTCAGGCTGCTCGCCGCCTGTAGCGTGCCCCTTGTCCTGAGCGGCCACAAACATGTTCCCTGGGTATGGAACCTGGACGGCATGGTGGTCTCCACGGCGGGCACCGTCTCCTGCGAGCGCACCGGGGGAGTTCAGTCGTTCGACTTCGTCGAGGTCACCGACGACATGGTGAGCATAGAAAAAGTCGACATTGCGACCGGGGAGCGACACTGCTACACCGTCCAGCGCAATTGAGGCAACAAAAAAGAGAAGAGTATATATAACAATGGTAAAATAAAGCGGGGGAAGGGATGCGATGACAGACGAAAAACGAATGTTTTCAGAGCGAGACCTTGCCATTGTAGCCGCCGTCGTGGCCATCATCATTACCGTCGGTGTTATCAGTGCATTCCCTAACGGCCTGCATCTCTCTCCCTCCTATGAGGTCCGCTACACGGGCACCGACACCTCGCTGTTCCTCGGCGACATCGATGTCAACGGCGGCATAACTGGCATCATCGCCCTGCGGAACATCACTGTCTGCTCCATTGATGCCGCGGGTACCGTGACAGTCGATATGGTCGGCAGCCCCGCGGAAACCTTTGTCGACCCCGATATAGTAATCCAGGGGGGCGACGGGGCAATAAATGGAACGATGCATATTCCATCATCTCTCACGCCAGGCGCCGTGGTATATAACGGCAGCCAGGGTGGCACCTGGGCGTTTGCCGCGCCGTCAATCTCGCTCGACGTGTCACCGGGGCATACGTTCACCGTGAGCGATGCATCCATCTCCGTCAACAATGGATCCTGGACCGGTCGGGGCACATTCTCCCTTCAGATAGAAGGCGAATCCAGGGCCACGGCTGCCGTTGATTACTGCGCGGTATCGACCCCGGATACCGTGGAGCTGACCGTGGAGCGAACCGCTGATTTTAACACTACGCTGCTCGACGTCCTGGACGAGGAGCTGCCACCGCTGCCAGTATCCCTGGGCGGCGTTGTCGGCGTGCTGCCCGAACAGGGAGCAACGATATCAGTGGAGGGAGACGAGCGGGACTGCGACAACGTATCCCTCCTTCGGGGCTCATGGACGGTATCACTGGGAGAACAGGTTTCCCTTCGTGGGGATGCCATATTGCTGCTGATTGATGACTCCCTGTACAGTCCAGCTGATGCGGCGATATGGTTTATACCGGATAAACTGCTCGGGCTGTGGCCACTCGCCGTGGGCGTCTGGCTGGTGACGTCGCTGTTGCACCGCCGGTATCGGCAGGACCAGCAGGCATACGACAGGGAACTCCACTGGCTCGCCATCATTGTACATCTGCTGGCCATTGCCGTCTCGTTCTTCCTGTGGGATGCCGAGGTGCGGTATCTCTTCGGTCGGAGCATGCTCGATGCAGCCCGGGAGGCCATTACTGGTTCGACGTCGCTGGCCGCCTGGACGATAACGCCACTGGAGCTCGTGCCCTGGCTACTTGGACTGGCCCTGATAGCGCTGCCGATACGTGTTTTGTTGACAGCCGTGTTTCACTTGATGGGATTTGATACCCTCGGCGGGGGGATCGCTCGGGCAGCCGGGCTGCTGTCGCTCTTGTTCATCGGCGCGCTCTACATCCCGTTTTTCCTGAATGTCACGGTGCTGGCGCTGCTGCAGAATCTGCTGGGACTATGACGGAATTCAGGGAGAACCGCTATCAGACGTGTACTGCGACCGTCCAGGCATGACCAAGGAACAGCGTGAAGAAAAAGGCATTCACCCATACCCCAAAGTGACCAATCACGACGCCGGTGAGCCATCCACCGGTGCTCCACTGGCTCGCGGTGCCGTTGGTATCTATGATGCCTGGTCCCCAGAACAGCCCGAATGGAACGGTTAACGGGGTATATCCCACAAATGGTTCAAGGGCGGGCAGGAGCTGGCCTATGGTGACCAGCATCATAATCTTTGCAAGCAGCCAGAATACTGCTCCGACGCCTGAAAACGGGAGCGGTATGGCTGATGATACCAGTAAAAAGCCGAGGCCGGACATAATCATCGGAAAGCTGAGCATTATGGCTCCCATTACGAACATATCACAGTTGAAGTTGACCAGTATGCCGTCCGCTCCGCCTGTGGGCAGTGTATCCATAAAGGATGATGTACGCCGTTGCTCCTGCATGTATGCCTCATATTGTCGCTGTATGCGCTCCCGTGACAGGTCATCGTGGAGGAAGCCCGTAGTTTTGCAGCACCTCAAATTTTTGTTGCAGGTCCGATGCATCGTGGAGCTCCGCCTTCAGCCTGCGTAACGCCTCCTCTGGCATCTCGATGGTGTAGCTGCTGCCGACGGCGTCGCCGAGGCATTCACGTATCTCCCCGGCGATCGTCTCCGGCTGGGCCTGATTCAGGGACGAAACACACGATGGCCCTGGATGGCCGACCCCGCCATACACTGCCGGTATGACCATTACTGACAAAAACACCACGGCTGCAGCGACAGCTGACAGCCTCCGCTTTGCCTCCCTGACATTCATGTATACCTCCACGTATCAAACCGATGCGTGAATATAAATTTTGGCAGCCAGACGGGAGATGACTTATATATCTGATGGTTTTAGTAGGCCGCAGAGTACACATGAATGCGACACCTCTCTACAACCAGCGGGCGCTGTATCTGCCCGATGCTGACACGGCGGTTATCGCTGACCTGCACATCGGCATCGAGTACGAGTTATCGCTGACCGGTGCTCATATTCCCTCGCAGACGGCGTCGCTGGCCTCGCGTTGCAGTGAACTGTGCAGGGAGCTGGATGTAGCGAAGCTGCTGATTGCGGGGGATCTCAAACACATGATTACCGCCACGGGTGACTCCTCGGAGCACGACCGTGCGCTGCGGCAGGAACGCTGGGAGCTCCGTTCGTTCGTGCAGTCTCTCTCCGCCTTCGATATGGAACTGGTGAAGGGCAACCATGACGGCGGGCTTTTTTCCTCTGCCCAGTTGACGGTGCACGACAGCCGGGGGGTATGCTGCGGCGACGTGGGCGTTGCCCATGGACACGCCTGGCCGTCCGACGAGGTGATGCAGAGCGACATGCTGGTCATGGGGCACGTGCATCCCACGGTGCGCCTTCGGGACGACCTGGGCTTCTCGATATCAAAGCCCTGCTGGCTCCGTGTTCCATTGCTGCCCGAAGAGGCACGGGAGCGGTATCCCTCCGTGAATCCAGATCTGGAGGTCGTCGTCATGCCGGCCTTCAATCCTCTGTGCGGTGGGATGGCTGTCAACATGGAGGGTATCCTGGGGCCCCTGCAGGGCATTGTTGACGTCGATGCTGGTCAGGTCTACCTGCTCGATGGCATGCATCTCGGGAGCATTGGCTCGCTGCGGCTGTAGGGCAGAACCTTTTTATCCCGCATCTGCATTTACACGCGATATCATGAAAATATTGGTGACAGATCCCATTGCGGATGAAGCCATGGATATGCTTAAGGAACAACACGAGGTGACGTTCAACAACATCACGGGCAGCGAGCTCGCCGCAGAGATAGGTCCCTACCACGGTCTGATGGTGCGCAGCGGTACACAGGTCACGCGGGAGGTCATCGAGGCAGCCGACAATCTCATGGTCATCGGGCGAGCCGGCATCGGCGTCGACAACATTGATCTCGAGGCAGCCAGCGAACGCGACGTCAAGGCCGTCAACTCTCCGACGGGAGCCACGCCGTCAGTGGCGGAGCTCACCATAGCTCACATGCTGTCCCTAGCCCGGCATCTCCCCCGTGCTGACCAGACCATGAAGGCTGGGGAATGGGCGAAAAAACAACTGAAGGGCAGCGAGCTCAAGGGCAAGACGCTGGGCCTGGTCGGCTGCGGCAACATCGGCCAGGAGGTGGGCCGACGGGCCGTCGCTTTCGACATGGATGTCCTCTATTACAGCCGGTCCCGGAAGCCCTCTTTCGAGAAAGAATGCGGTGCACGGTACGCCGACCTGGATGAACTCCTCGCCGACTCGGATTACGTGTCATTGCATATCCCTATCACGCAGGAGACACGCCATCTCATCGGCAAACGGGAACTCTCGGCCATGAAAAGCCATGCATACCTCGTCAACTGTGCCCGGGGCGGCGTGGTCGACGAGGACGCGCTGTATGAGGCGCTAAAGAATGGAGACATTGCCGGTGCTGCCCTGGACGTCTACGAGCAGGAGCCACCCGGGGAGACGAAGCTTGCGGAGCTGGACAACGTGGTGATGACGCCGCACCTCGGGGCTGCCACGGTTGAAGGACAGATACGCGCCGGGACGATCTGCGCAGAGCAGATGCTCATGGTGCTTGACGGTGAGACGCCTGACTTCTGGGTCAACCGGAAAAAATAGCGCCGTTAGTCATATTCGTCGCTTTCCTCTGCCTCGGGCGCTTCGCCGGCCTCGCTTATATTCTCGATTATCTGCATCGGCTTGGGCACCATGAACTTCGGCCAGAGTGATGTGTTGGTGAAGCAGGGAAACTCCGTTATATAATACTCATGATCCCGGCTGATGACGCCCTGCAGCGTGAAGAATATCTCCCGACGTTCATCTAATTTGAGGTCGCCCTCGGTAACCTCGACGAAGGACCCCTCGGCGCTGACTTTCTCGGGCCCCTCCATCATGACCTCGAGGTTGAAGATGCATTCAGCGACTTTTTCTTCGCCTTCGACGACGTCGCCCATGCCGATGTACAGCCCCGGGAACTCGGATAACTCCTGCTCCATAGAGGTAAACGTGCTCTGTACATAAATATTTTCAACTCAGGCTCGTTGTATCTCATGGACGTCACCTACTCCCTGGGTCACTCCGACCGGAGCCCTCAGGCGTTCATCAAACTGCTGCAGCGACATGGCATAGAGATGGTGGCAGACATCCGCCGGTGGCCGGTCTCCCGGTTTCCCCAATTCAGCCAGGAGGAGCTCGTACCCCTGTTGCGGGAGCAATCCATCGAGTACACGCATTTCGAGGCATTGGGCGCATTTCGCCCGGAAGGCTACGAGGCATGGATACAGCAAGCAGCCTGGCAGGAGGCCTACGAGCAACTCGTGGCCACCGCGAAGCGATGGACGACTGTGTTCATGTGTGCGGAGCGGTCGCCGCAGCGATGCCACCGCCGATTCATTGCCCGTCGGCTTGCCGACGATGGATGGACCATCATTCACATCCTTGATAGCGGTGCAGTGCAGGAGACACTTGCATTATAGCGGTGAAGCCGCAATGCTTTTAAGACTTTCAGCCTTACCACACAGGAGGGAATAGTATTTTTGACGTCCTCGAAGCAGTCATCCCGTACATCAGCGGGCTGTACACCCTGCCCTGGATAGCCGTCGGCTTCATCGGCAACCTGCTGCTCAGCCGGGTCTTCGGTGAAGACCGCGTATCTGCAATAATGAAGAAAATCGGGCTGATGCTCCTCTTCGTGTTCATTCCCATATTGTTGTTCAAGCTATTCCTCAACATCGACTTCCGGGCGAGAGAACTCGACTTTGCAGTGCTCGCCCTCGGTGTCATGGCCTTCCTGTACCTGATAGCATATCTGTACGCCCGGCGGCAGGCTCCCCGGTTTACTGACAGCGACAGCGAACGCCTGCCTTTCCTGAAGACCACCATCGTCAACCAGGGACGGAGCGCCGCCTTCTTCGGGAGCGCAATCCTGGCTATCGAGGAGCTACGCATCCCGGCTGCCATCTACATCACGCTGCTCGGTATTTATCTGTTCGCCATTGTGCCGTATCTGCTGGCGCATCTCCACGGTCGGGAGGTCGCCGCCTGCGAGACCAAGAATCCATTGCCTCGTTTCCTCCGGGTTTTTCCCTGGTATCTCGCCGCGTTTCCGATAACTGCGACGGTCATCCACGCGCAGACCGGCGTTACTACTTCGTCGTATGACTGGGGGGTCCTGCTTGAATTTGCCGCCGCGGTAACGATTCCTGCCGCGTTGTATTACGTCGGCTCCGGTATCAAGCTTGCTGATGTGACTCCGGAGAAGCTCCGGCAGCTCTTCTTCGGGCATACCGGGGAGCTGGCCAAGGTGCGCCTGTTGTTGCTGCTCACCATGGTCATCACGCCCCTTATCGTGGCGGGATTGTTTGGCTCGCTGTGGCTGCTTGGATTGCTCCCGGCGGCCTGGTTCGCGGTGCTGCTGCTCAACGCGGTGCTGCCCATCACGAGCACTAACATGTTCCTGGTTCCCTATGGCATCAACAGAAAAGTGACGGCGCTGGCGGTGACCTGGTCAACCCTGTTTTCGCTGCCGTTGTTCGTGGTGCTATTGTACGTGATGACCGAGATATTCGGGTAGCTATTCCTCGACGACCCGCTGCGCCTTGCCCATACTCCGCGGAATCGTTTCCGGCTCGACGACCTCCACCGGGATGTGCAGGTTCAACACGGCGTAGATGTCCTCCTCTATCTGTTTCGCCAGCTCATCGAGGTTGCCCTCACGATGGCGCTCCCGGGTGGGCTCTATCCGGATGGTCAGCGTGGTCAGCCCTCGTTTTTCTTTCTTGATGAGCTGGTAGTGACCGCTCGCGCCGGGCTGCTGCATCATGAGCTCTTCCAGCTGCGAGGGAAACACGATGACGCCCTTTATCTTCATCATGTCATCGCTCCGGCCCTTGATGCGGGAGATGACAGGCAGCGTCCGGCCACACCCGCAGGGCTCCTCGGTATAGCGAGCGATGTCGCCGGTACGGAAACGCAGGGCCGGGAACCCCTCCTTGGTGATGGTCGTGAACACGAGCTCACCCTCGCTGCCGGGTGGCAGCTGCTCCCCGGTTTTCGGGTCGATGATCTCGGTCAGGAAATGATCAGCGTTGACGTGCATGCGCTGCTCCCGGCATTCCGTGACGACGCCGGGGCCGATGATCTCCGTCAGGCCGTAATGTTCATGCGCGCGGATGCCCCATTTCCCCTCGATTTTCTTCCGCATCTCGTCGCTCCATGCCTCGGCGCCGAACAATCCCAGCCGGAGCTGGAAGTCCTCCCGTGGCTCGTAGCCCATGTCCTGAGCCACCTCGGCCATGAACAGTGAATACGATGGCGTGCAGGCGACCGCCGTGGCCCCGAAGTCCTTCATCAACGTGATCTGCCGCTTGGTGTTCCCTGAGCTCGTCGGCACGACCAGGGCCCCGATGCACTGGGCGCCTTTCTCGAAGCCATGCGCCCCGGTGAACAACCCATAACCGTAGGCGTTCTGCATGATGTCATCAGCGCGGAGCCCATTCGCCCACAGCGAGCGAGCCATGACCTCGCTCCACAGGTCAACGTCGGCCGCAGTGTAGGGACCAACGACGGGCTTGCCCGTGGTGCCAGAGGATGCATGTATCTCGACGCAGTCGCTGAGGTCGACGCAGAGCAGGCCAAACGGGTAATAATCACGGAGCTCCGCCTTCGTCAGAAACGGCAGCCTGGAGAGATCATCCAGCGTTTTGATGTCATCCGGCGCGACGCCGGCTGCCGTAAGCTTGTCGTGATAATGCTCATTGACTGTATACGCGCGTTGCACGGTGTCCCGCAGCCGCTGGAGCTGCAGCTCCTTCAAGTCCTCCAGGGGCATGGTTTCATGCCGCTCGTCCCAAAAATCCATGATGGTAATGCACTGTGGTTTAAAAAATCCGCCGCTACAACGAACGCCGCAGATACACCAGCCCGCCCTGCTCCCGCTCCACCTGAAAGCCCAGCCGGTCGAAGAGATGCAGCATCGCCTCGTTGCCCTGAGTAACCTCTGCGGTCAGCGTCGTGATGCCGTGCCGCTCCGCCACGCTGGCGAGATGCTGCAGCAGGGCGGTGCCCACACCGCGACCCTGCCAGTCATCCCGGACGACAACGGCGACCTCCGCTTCATCACCCTGCCGGGTATACCGGCCGACGCCCAGCGGTATCTCACCGTCGTAGTCCTGCCAGACCGCCAGCACGGCCACGTCCCGCTCGTAGTCATTGTCGAGATAGGAGATGAGCTCCCGCCGGGGCATATACGTCTTAGCGTGGAACCAGCGCTGTTTTTTGGTCTCCGGCGAAAAACTGTTGTAGAGCTCCAGCATGAGCTCCTCGTCCTCCCGGCCGAGCGCCCGTATCAGAATGACGCTGCCGTCCTTTATCCGGGCTATCGTCCGGAGCTCCTCCGGGTCAACCGTCCTGCTCATCGAGTGAAATACCCACAGCTATTAAAAGATGTTTTGGCTGCAACACAACAGAACCTTGTTAAAAATCTGTTATCTAGTTAGTAATCGTTAGAAATTACGCGTTAACAATAGTTAATTTTAAATAATGCGGTGTATTGTATTACTGTGATACAATGAAACGCACACCTGTTATCGTCATTGGCCTGGCACTGGTCATGGTCGCCCTGCTGCTGCCCCTGCAGCACGCCGCTCCGCTCTCGTCGGCGCTCGGCGACAATACGCCTCCGAATCCCCCGGAGATTACCGGGCCGAGCCAGGGCGAGATATGGGAGACCTATACCTATCAGTTCACGATTACCGACCCGGACGGCGACCGGATGGAACGCCTCGAGATATACTTCGGCGACGATAAGGAAGAAATCCTGAACTGTGGATGCACCCAGCCCTACTGGGCCTCCGGGACCACGATAAACGTCACCCACCGCTGGACGCAGCGCGGCGACTACACGATACAAGCCCGGGTACGCGACGTCCTCGGCGAATTCAGCGACTGGGGCACCATGCAGGTATCCATGCCCAAGGCAAAAACCCTCAGCAGCGAGGCACAGATTTCAGTGAGCACGCCTGTCCAGGCTGCGGCAGCAATGGATGACACCACGCCGCCCGAGGTCACCATCGTCAATCCCCGGGAGGGCTACCTCCACTTCGGCGGTGAATCACTGATAGCGCTCCCCGCCCCGCTGCCCACCATGCTTCCCGGCTCGTTTCTGTTCAATACCGGCAAAGCCATGGTGACCGATAACGTCGACGTGCGAGAAGAAATCGAGGTCACCGTGTACTTGGACGGCGAGCAGCGCGCCACCGCTCAATATAGTCCCTGCAGCCGCTACTACGAATGGGGTCTCCTGGGACGCGGCATTGGTTCCATGACGCTCCGTGTCGAAGCCCGGGACAGCAGCGGCAACGTCGGCAGCGCCGAGATGCCAGTCTGGTACTTCTGTCTCCTGCCGCAGTAAGCTCTTTTTCCCTCTTTTTTGTTTATCTTTTCAGCGACTGGAGTACATCACGGTGCACGTCGTAGGATGCCTGGTCGTAGAGCACGAAGCGTACCAGCTCCAGCCCGTCATTGTGTTCCAGCCAGTCTATCACGGTTGAGAGTGCAACCCGTGCTGCTTCCTCCAGGGGATAGCCGAAGGCGCCGGTGCTCAACGCGGGAAATGATATACTTTTTAGGCTATATTCTCGGGCGAGCTGCAGCGAGTTCCGGTAGCATTCTTTCAATAGCTCTGCGTCGCGGTGGCTCCCAGAGTATACGGGGCCAACGGTTTGGATGACGTATGCTGCGGGCAAATGATAGCCCTGCGTGATCTTTGCCTCGCCGGTTCGGCAGCCCTCCCGCTGCCGGCATTCCTCCCATAGTTCGGGTCCGGCTGCGCGATGGATGGCGCCGGCGACGCCGCCGCCCGGCGCCAATCGCTTGTTGGCCGCGTTGACTACGGCATCGGTCTCCTGCAGCGTGATGTCGCCCAGTGTGAGCTCCAGCCGGGTTTCACCGACAGACATCTGGTCCATGACTGGAGTAAAAAAAGCGATATAAAAGCATGGTGGCAATGCGACAAACATATCATATATCCCCTCCGCATTACGTGGTAATGGGTACCGTGATGGGTGATAACGAACCGCACGCGAGGTGCCGGCTGTGTGGCATGGAGAGTCCCTTTATTTCAGCCGGGCTCGGCGTCTGTCTCTCCTGTATCCGGGAGCAGCCCGCTGCCGCGCTCCAGCTCACCGATGCAGCCCACGCAGACATGCGAAAACAGGAGGGCCTGCCAGTGCAGCCGCCCGAGGACGGGACGGTCAGATGTACCGTGTGCACCCGTGAATGTCGCATCGGCTTCGGCGAGGCCGGCTACTGCGGCCTTCGGGAAAACGTGCGCGACCTACTCATAGAGAGACAGGGCATCATCAGTACTCATTATGTTGCCGCCCCGGGGGAATGCCTCCACGCGCCGACCTGCGCCTCCGATGGCTACACCTTATCCGTGTTTGCCTACGGCTGCTCCTACGACTGCCTGGGCTGCCCACATCCCGAACATCGGCGCCTCGGCGAGGTCAAACGACTGGGCATCCCTACATTGAAGCAGCTCGCGCAGCAGGCCTCCTGCCTCCGCTTCCACGGTGGCTCACCCGAACCACAGCTTCCCTTCCTCCTCGAGGCAACCGAGCGCATCCTGGAACAAGTGTCACCCCGCATCTGCTGGGAGCTCAACGGCAGTGCTGCCCCCGACCTGACCCGGCGAGCCGCCCACTATGCTGCAATGACAGGGGGGACTGTCACCGTCAAGCTCATGGCCAGGGATGCAGCGCTCCATCGAGCCGTGACCGGGTGCAGCAACCGGCGGACGCTGGCCGCCTTTCAGATGCTTGCCGAGGATTTCGATGCCTCGATGCTGGCTGCGGTCACGCTGCTGATACCGGGATACATCGACGCGGTTGAGGTGGAAGCCATCGCCTCATTTATTGCGTCCTGCAATCCCGATATTTCGTATTTGCTCCATCCTGTGGTGACAGACCGGACCGATGACGTTCCATCGACGAGCCCCGAACAGGCGGAAAAATGTCGGGCGGCAGCGGCAAAATATTTAAACCGCGTGCATATTGCCACACCAGCATCCGTAGGGGTAAAAAACCTCTTGTAGTGGGCGGCTGCGACACCCTTATCTTTATATACATGATTGTATATTTGGGTAAAAGTTCCCCCCTATCAGGTGAAAAATGCCACAAAAACATCATCCGAAACGAGGTTCACACGGCTATTCGCCTCGCAAACGCGCTCAGTCTGAAGTAGCTCGTATTCATTCCTGGCCGGAGGGCGGCAATGAGCCCCGGCTGCAGGGATTCGCTGGTTACAAGGCGGGCATGACCCATGTACTGCTGGTTGACTATCGACCGACGTCGACGACCTCGGGCCGGGAGGTCCAGGTCCCCGTCACCGTGGTCGAGGTGCCTCCTTTGAAGATAGCCGCGGTGCGACTCTACCGCGATACTCCATACGGCCTCAAAACCGTGACGGAGCAATGGGCGGACAATCTCGACCTCAACGGCAAGATACCCGTACCGGAAAACGGGGGCGGCAGTCTCGAAACAGATGACATCGACGACGTCCGCGTCATCGCGCATACCCTGCCCCGCAGAGTCACCGGCGTCCCGAAAAAGCTGCCTGAGCTCATGGAGATCCGCGTGGGCGGTGGCGACATCGAAACCCGCGTCGAATACGCGAAAAGCCTGCTAGGCAGCGAGGTAAACATATCTGACATCTACGGTGAGGGCACCATGGTCGACGTGGCAGCCATCACCAAAGGGAAAGGATTCCAGGGT
>JBNGDQ010000008.1:7591-22924 GCA_049975285.1 Thermoplasmatota archaeon | reverse complement strand
GCCATGTCAAGGCGACGTCATAACCAGCTAGACCAAGAGCCCAACGTGGGGTAATAGAGGCGTATTTTTTAAAGTTTCTCTTGGACCATCTGCTCCAGCGCTGCCTCGACGAGCCCCGGTACGTCGAGTTTTGCCTCCTCCTCCTGCACTGCGGGGAGTTTTGATGCCGTCGCTGGCTGGCGGGGTACCAGGGAGCAGGAGGCGTTGCCGGCAATGGAGTGCTCATAAGTACCGATACGCTCGGCTATCTTGATGATCTCCTGCTTGTCAAGCCCGATGAGCGGCCGGATGATAGGCATCGACACGGCGTCATCCAGCGCCACCAGATTGGAGAGAGTCTGCGAGGCGACCTGCCCCAGGTTTTCCCCGGTAACCAGGACGTCAGCATCAACCTCGACGGCAAGCCGTTCAGCCACGCGGTACATCATGCGCTTGCAGAGCAGACAACGGAAGCGCGGCGTCGCCTGCCGGCGTATCTCATGCTGCACCGTCCCGCCAAAGGGAGCCTCGTAGAGTGATATGGAGGCATCCGTCGCCTGTTCCACCTGCCGGATGAGCGCCGGTATCTTGCCCGGGGGCTCCTCCATGAAGGGACGGGTGTCCATGAACAGGGCGGTGCAGTCCATCCGCTTCGCCATGACGTACAAGGCGACGGGGGAATCAATGCCGCCGGAGAGCAGCGCCACGGCCTTCATACCACGGCTCCCCGTTTTATGACCGTCTCGACGAGGTTGACCCCAAAGTGATAGGGAACGAAGCAATGTGAGGGCGCATCAAGGATGAGCAGATCTGCCTGCTTGCCGACCTCGATGCTCCCCACATGTTCATGGAGACCGATAGCGCGGGCCGCGTTGATCGTCGCTCCTTCGATGGCCTCCCGGGGGGTCATGCCCATCTGGAAGCAGGCGAGCTGGATGACGAGTTGCATGTTCTCCGTCCAGCAGTTGGGGTTGAGATCGGTGGCGAGAGCCACGGACAGCCCCACATCGAGCATGGCCCGGGCGTCAGCGTAGCGATCCTGCATCATGGAGAATGGCACTGCGGGCAGCAGCACCGGCACCACGCCGGCATGGGCCATGGCCTGGATGCCTGCCCGGGATGCCATGAGGAGATGGTCGGCGCTGGTCGCTCCGAGCTCGGCTGCCAGTTGTGCGCCTCCGATGTCGGTGAACTCGTCGGCGTGTATCTTTGGTTTAAGCCCGTGCTCAATGCCGGCTTGGAGAATGCGCCGTGTCTCGTCGGGCGTGAAGTAGCCCTCCTCGCAGAACACGTCGCAGAACACGGCGAGCTGCTGCTCCGCTACGCGGGGGAGCATGTCCTCGATGACGAGGTCAATATACTCTGCTTTGTCCATGTTCGAGGGGACGGCATGGGCTCCGAGAAACGTGGGGATGATGTCGACTACATGCTCAGAACCAAGCAGCCTGGTCACCTCGAGTATCTTTATCTCTGTCTCAGTGTCAAGGCCGTAGCCGCTTTTGCTCTCCATCGTGGTGGTGCCATGACGAAGCATCACGTCGAGGCGGCGGCGCGCCTGCATATAAAGTCCCTCCGGTGACGCCTCGCGGGTATGCCGCACCGTGTAGCCGATGCCGCCGCCCTGCTCCGCGATATCCTGATAGCTGGCCCCCTTTAATTTCATGTCAAGCTCGAATTCACGGGAGCCAGCGAAGACCACGTGGGTGTGGCAATCCACGAAGCCCGGCAGCACCGTCTTCCCGGTGGCGTCGATGATATCCGCACCGGAGGCGTCACAGTCACTTCCGATGCGCTGTATCCGTCCGTCGTCGATGAGGATGGAGGCATCACTGATACAGCCATCCAGCAGGAAGACTTCACTGGCGTCTTTGATGAGCAGCATGGACAAAAAAGGGGCTGACAGTATAAAGGTTTACGCTAGAGCCACGACGACAGGTATGGCCAGATGAGGTCAGCCGCAACCAGGATAGCGAAAATCAGGACGAGGATGACGAGGAGCTTCACTGCGAACTTGATGAGCTTCCATCCAATGAACAATACTAGGATGACGATGAGGAAGAGCAGCCAGAGCGGAATCTGCACGCCCATGACGTGTATAGCCATGGTTCCATGATGAAATATTTCTATAAAAACGTTGTCTATTTCTCAAGCAGGCGGGCGCCGCGCTGGTCAATCCCGCAGGTCCACACCGCACCGTAGCGGGAGAGCGTATCGACGAGCGCTTTTGTATCTCCCATCGCAAACACTGCATTGCCGAGCATGCACATCGACGCCATACCGTAGGGCTCGACGGCCTCCAGCACCGACTGCAACCGTGGCGTCAGCAACCCGGTCTCGGCGGCAAAGCGACGGGAAAACGCAAAGAGATGCTCCAGCGACGGTTCAGCCAGCAGAGCCTCCACACACCCACGGCCGACGCGGGTTATCTTCGAGGTCCATTCAGCGTCGTGCAGCACCCGGGATGTCTCCAGCGGTGGACCCACCGTGGCAACGACGACGTCTCCGCCGGTGTCGATGCGGTGGATGGTGCCCGAAGCCCCCGGGGTCTCACGTATCTCGACGCCGCCGACTGCGGCTGGCAGAACATCCCCGAGACCCGTGGCATGCTGTACCTCTGCAACATGTGCTGCCTGCACCGCGGTCTCCCGGGGAAGCCCGTGCAGGTCAGCCACGGCCAGCGTCGCAGCCAGCGTTCCGGCCGCGCTCATCCCGAAGCCCTGCGACTGCGGCAGCTGGAGAGAAACATCCACGGTAACATGGCGGTCGGTGAGCATCCGGATGGCGTCCCGTGTGACAGGACCGCCGGGTGCGCCGTCGACGGTGACCGTTGTGCCTCCTGAATGAGGCGTAACGGCTGCAATGGCGCCACGGGAGAGACACAGACCGGCGCCACGGGAGCCCGCCCTGACGGGGTCATCAGCGCTGCATATCTCGAAAAAACCAGTTATGTGGCCCGGTGCGAAAGCGGTGACCGTCATGCTAATCGGTCGAGGAGCCGCTCTGCCACGCATGGCTTGTCACCCTGCACCGGCGTGACATCTCGCGAGCGATCGACGATCCAGGCCTCCATCCGGTCGGCCTCGAGCGACGCCGTGGTATTGGCCACGATGTAGTCGAAATCGTCCGCCTGCAATCGCCGGTAGGCGCGCTCGACGGCCTGTTCCTCCGATGGCTCGAGCTTGAATGAGACGGCAACGTCAGCGATACTGCGAAGATGCGGGTTGACGCGCTCCGCCGGCGTGAGATGCAGATCCATCGCGCTGCCAGATGAGAGCTTGCCCGCCCGGTACTCTGGAACGAAATCGGAAATGGCAGCGCAGTTGACAACGATGTCGGCGTGACTGGCATCTCGTATGAGAGCGATGATGTCCTGATGCGTGGTGAAACGCCGCGCTTCGATATAGTCGGGTACTGCAAGCCCACTATGCCAGAGCTCCACGTCAGCACTTCTCCGGTATGCAGCAGCGGCGAGCGCCAGCGCCATTTTGCCCGAGGAGCAATTGGTGAGCACGCGGACATCGTCGACGGGCTCAGCGGTGGCGCCACCCACGATGATAACTCTTCGGCCGGCGAAATCCTGCGGACCCAGCTTTCGGAGCACGTGGGCCACGATGTCATCCATGGATGCGATTTTGGCTTTGCCTTCCTCCTGGCGTGGAGCAACGATTACGACGCCTTGCTCACCCAGTCGCTCCAGGTTGTCCATGACGAAGGCGTTGTCATACATCGAGGTATGCATGGCTGGAACCACGATGACGGGGACGCCGGATCCGAGCGCCGTGGTCGCAAACGTGGTCACCGGAGTATCATCGATGCCGAGCGCTATCTTTGAGAGCGTGTTGGCCGTGCAGGGGGCAATGAGCAAGACATCCGCCTTGCCGGGGCGGGCGCCGCAGTGCTCGACGTGCTCGACGGCGCCGGTCAGCTCCAGTACGGGCGGTATGCCGGTGGCGAACTCGAGCGCCCATGGATGAATGATGTCGCAGGCAGCCGGGGTCATGACTGGCAGCACGGTGGCGCCGTGCCGGATGAGCTGCCGGGCGAGCTTCACGGTCTCGACGGCGGCGATGCTGCCCGTCACTCCGAGTATAATAGTTTTTTTATCGAGATACCGGGACAGGGTGCCGCGGATGTCATCGCAGGGATGCGTCATGGTCCTCCCGGAGTTTGTACTTCTGGACTTTGCCGCTCGCCGTCATGGGGAGCGCGTCCAGGAACGCCACGTATTTTGGAATCTTGAAGTTGGCGACCCGTTCATCAAGGAATGCTTTGACCTCCTGTTCCGTGAGGTCACCGTCGGCCACGATGTACGCCTTGACGACCTCGCCGAGACGGTCATCGGGAACGCCGACGACGGCAGCGTTTTTGACCCGGGGATGCTCAAAGAGCACTTCCTCTATCTCCCGGGGGTAGACGTTGAACCCGCCGACGACGACCATGTCCTTCTTTCGGCCCGTAATGGACAGGTAGCCGTCCTCATCGATGACGCCAAGGTCGCCGCTGTAATACCAGCCGTCCCTGTCGATGGCCTCATCGGTAGCCTCCGGCATGCCATAGTAGCCCTGCATCACGTTGCCCCGGATGGCGACCTCGCCGACCTCGCCCGGGGGCAGGGGGCGCCGCTGGTCGTCGACGACTCTGACCTCGACGCCCGGCAATGGAAGGCCGACGGTCTCCGCCCGCTTCTGGTCGTCGTCCCCGAACCGGGTGAGCGAGATGAGCGGCGATGTTTCAGTGATGCCGTAGCCGATGCAGACGTCGCAGTCCATCTCCCGGCGGACGCCCTTCACCACCTCGATAGGGCAAGGTGCTCCGCCCATCATGCCGCTGCGCAGCTGGAGACTGTAATCACCGTCACGATACGCTTCGAGCTCCATCATGAACATGGCCGGGACGCCGAAATTCATGGTGCATCGATGCTGTTCCATGAGCTGGAGGGCATGCTCTGCATCGAAGACGTCCTGGAGAACAATGCTGGCTCCAAAGGTCAGCGGGGTCAGGCACCCGAGAACCAGGCCAAAGGAATGAAACAATGGCAGCGGCACGAAATAACGGTCCCTGGCGGTCACCTGCATCACCTCGCCCGTAACCCGGGCGTTGTCGCAGACGTTGGCATGACTCAACATGACGCCCTTGGGCTTGCCCGTGGTTCCTGAGGTATATAGTATCTGAGAGACATCGTCATCCATCACATCGGACAGCTCAGCATCCCGGCCAGCGGACAGAAACACCTCGTATGTCATCGAGGGAACCCCGACGTCTGCATCCTGGTTGAGTATGACGGCGTGCTCGAGATGCTCAAGCGACGGGGCGACCTCACGCAGCATCTCGTCGTACTGCATCTTGAGAAACCGGGGGACCATGAAGATGGCCTTCGCCTTGGAGTCGGAGAGAATATATCGGGCCTCATGCGTTCGATAGCGGGTGTTCATGGGCACCATGACCGCACCTGCGGCGGCGATGCCTAAGTATATAGGCAGGAATTCTAGGTTATTGGGCATCCACACGGCGACATGGTCGCCCTTCTCGATGCCCAGAGAGTGCAGCGACGACGCAATGCGAGACACGCGGTCAGCCAGCTCCTTATAGGATAGCGTATCATCTTCATAGATGATAGCCGTCTCGTCGCCATGCAACCGGGCGCTTTCCGCCAGCACATCGGCCAGTGTCATAGAGCTACATCGCGGACGGCTTTTTACTTTTTAGGGCAGAATGAGGTGACGTCATAGTGGATACGCTCGACGGAGGAGCCATTGAAGTCCTGAATTGTGGATAGTGCCTCCTCTATCGAGGTGCTCCAGCCGAGAAGGGCAACGTTCAGGCCGCGCTGTACAGCCTCGATGGCCGCGTGGTGAGGAGAGAACTCGATGTGGTAGGGAATCCCGGCCTTGTGGAGTGCTGCTCGAGCGATGACATCTGCAATGGCAACGCGATCAGGGGCTATGGCATCGATTGCCTCTGCAAGTGCATCGACGTCGAGGATGCGGGTGCCGCCCTGCTGTGGCCCGGGAAGCTCGAAGAGATGGATGGTGCCGAGCTCGTACTGCATGATGCCCTCCATGTCGTCGATGGCAATGTCTTCTCCGGGGTCGGCATCCTGGCGAGCTGTGCCCCTTGATGTCGACGTATGGGCGCTGTAGGCAGTGAGAATGCCGTTCTCCATGAAGAGACCGAGGGTGTCTCCTTCGGTGATTTCGTCTCCGGCGAGGGCCGTGTCGCTCTCAATGATATTGAGCTGCGTGAGGGTATCATCCAGAAATTGTTTAAGATCGAGGAGATGTCGATGCATGAACTGTGTCCCCTGGATGGTGGGCTTGTATTCTCCGTCGATGACCTGCACGAGACCCTCCTCCCGCATTTTTTTGATATAGTCGGAGACGGCCTGCTTGGTGATGCCGATGCGGTCCGCGATGGACGCCAGGCGGGAGTGGCGACCGGTAGCAATCTCAAGGAGGATGAGCACCCGGGTGGACAGCGATTTTTCTCGAAGAATGTCCATCGGGTTTCAACGTCGGAGGGCTCTTAAATGTTTCCGAGACACAAACCTTAAATATAAAATTTACTTTACATTTGTAAAAAAAAGTTTACGGTGGTATCGTGGATTTGCGGCGCAGCATACTCACGGCAATCGTCATTCTATCTGCAGTAATTGTCATCATCATCGGCATCTACGCCCTGCACGATGAGAACGGAAACGAAGACGGGCAGCCAGTAACCGCCACGCTCAGCATCGACTTCGGGAATGCACGGAGCAACGCAACGGTCACCTACGAAAACCTGACGGTATCGAGCAACAATGCCACCGTCTATGGTCTAACAAAGGCCGCTGCGGAAGAGGGAAACTTCACCATAGACACGACATATTACGGCCAATACGACAGCCTGTTTATCGATGGCATAGACGGCATCGTCAACGGCCAGAACAACAGCTACTGGCAGTATACAGTCAACGGTACGGCGGGAGCCGTCGGCGCAGACCGGCATCCCGTCACCGAGAGCGACCACGTCACCTGGACGTTCCAGGAATCCCAGTTTGGAGGATAACATTTAATATGCATACAGAATTCACCACCATGGAGGAACCATGATGCACGAGACACAGAAAAAAATACTCATCGCTGGTGTACTCATCGCAGCCGGCGTCATCGGACGCATCCTGCTCAGCCAGCTGCTGCCACAGGCACCGCACCTCACCATGACACTCAACGGCATCACCCAACCCGTGTTCATGCTCGACGTCTTCTTCGTCGTCGCAGCAGTAGCGCTCTTCAGCGGCATCCTGCTCGGCGGCCTGTACAGCATCTTCGTTCCCCTGACCGTCATGGCGGTCACCGATCTCTATTACGGCAATACCTCCATCTTCCTGTTCACCTGGACTGGCTTCGCGTTCATCGGGCTGCTCGGCGCAACCGGCCAGCGACACGGCCTGGCCCGCTCGCCGGCGGGCATCGCCGGCATGGGCATCGGCAGCGTGTTGCTCTACGATGCATGGACCAACCTGGGCTCCTGGCTCGGCTGGTATCCGCAGAGCGCTGCGGGCCTTGCAACCTGCTACACCATGGCGTTGCCCTTCACGTTATGGCATCTCCTGTCCACGACGATGGCCATGGCCGCGCTGTCGATTCCGCTGCTATACTATGAAACCTTGAAAAACAGAACAGTTGAGCGTATGCATAACCCGGCCGGGCATTACGCTGCGGCTGGCTGCTGTGCTGTCCTGGCCGTTGCCTCGTTCGCCCTGCTACCGTAGTGTAGGTGGCCGGGCTTAGTCCTCTTTGCTTTTAGCCTCGAAAAACCGGAGGAGCTCGACCGGGATAGGCAAGATTATGGTCGTGGCGTTTTTCGTCTCGGCCATGTCAGAGGCGGTCTGCAGGAATCGGAGCTGCAATCCGCCTTCTTCGTGTGAGATGACGCGGGCGGCCTCCGCGAGTTTTTCTGATGCCTGGAGTTCGCCCTCGGCGGCAATGATGCGGGCCCGGCGACCTCGCTCGGACTCCGCCGCCTTGGCCATGGCGCGCTGCATCGACTCCGGTATCTCGACGTCCTTTATCTCCACAGCGGTGACCTTGACGCCCCATTCATCGGTGGCCTCATCCAGGATGCTCTGCAACCGCTGGTTTATCTTGTCCCGCTCTTTGAGTATCTCGTCGAGCTCCGCCTGGCCGATGATGCTCCTGAGCGTGGTCTGCGCCATCTGCTGGGTGCCCTGCATGTAGTTCTGGATGCGGACGATGGCATCCTCGGGATTCATCACCCGGAAGTAGACGACCGCGTTGACTCTGACCGGAACGTTGTCGGACGTGATGGCCTCCTGCGCGGGGACATCGAGGACGTGCTCCCGGAGGTCGACCTTGATCATGTTATCAAAAATCGGGATGATGAAAAAGACGCCAGGTCCCTTCGCTCCCAAGAGACGACCGAGGCGGAAAATCACGCCGCGCTCGTATTCCCGGACGATTTTAATCGCTGCGGCCAGGATGATGATGACGATGAGTACCAGCAACGCCAGTACGGGAAGCGGAATAATCATAGTGATACATGGACGAAAACCTATTTAAACATTGGTGCCTGGCTCGAGGGAGATAACCCGGCCGACGCCACCCTCGACGTGCTGCACATGGAAACGCTGCCGTATCTGGCCGATGTGCCTCGTACAGTGTGTCGGGCAGACGAGGGACATGCCCTCAAGTAGCCGGTATCTGTCAAACCCGTGCAGTCCCCCGATGATACCATCAACACGGCCATGTTCCCCTGCAGCTTCAAGGATAGCGGCGACGCCTGGATGCGAGCAGCCCGTCAACACATACCATCGTTCCCCACAGCGAAGGAGCAGCGACTGCTCGTCGACCGGCGAGCCTGACAGGCGGCCGGTGCTGTACACGCCATCGGCAATACGGCAGGGATCGTCAACGACTACGGTGTTCTCTGCATATGATGCAGCTGATTCCAGCCGGTACACGGTAACATCAGGGGTATGCTCCAGTACCATCGCCAGCCCACCGGCATGATCCCAGTGCTCATGCGAGACAACGATGGCATCGATGCTCTCCAGCTGCACGTCAAGTATGGACATGTTATGGAGCAGTACATCCCCGTCGCCGCCTGTATCGAATAGAAGGCAGTCCTCCTCAGTCTCCACGAGGCAGGAAAATCCCCACCGGGACTGCAGGCCTACACCGGTACGATATACCGTATTGTCATACACGATGGTAAGTCTCATGCTTGCACCCGGCCAGGCTGCATAACCATAAAGGTCACTCGACGCCCGCTCGCCGGAGGATGCGCCGGGCTCGTTTCTCAACCGGCAGATCTATCATTTTGCCGTGCAGCGATGCACTGCCCAGCCCCTTCCGCCGGGCTTCCTCGACAGCGGCGATGACATCACGGGCCTCCTGTATCTCCTCCGGAGTGGGCGTAAAACATGCATGGATGACAGGGAGCTGGCTGGGATGGATGGCACCCTTACCGTCGAATCCCATCTCGACGATACGCATGGTCTCCTCCCGCAGGCCCGCAGCGTCGTTCACATCCGGATAGATGGTATCCAGCGGCTGCACGTCACAGGAGCGGGCAGCCACGACCAGCCGGCTGCGGGGATACAGGAGCGCATCCCATGAACGCTTGCCGCACACGTCCGCCGAATAATCCTCCGCGCCGAAGGCAAGCGCCACCACGGCGTCGCTCGCCCCGGCGATGGCCTCAACGTTCTGGATGCCCCGGGAGGTCTCCACGATAGGCATGATAACCGCATCGAGGCCCTCCTCCTCCAGCATGTTCTCCACGATGACGACGTCCTCCGGATCCTCCACCTTGGGCAGACAGATGCCATGCGGACTGCCATACTTGACCACGGAGATGTCCTCCTTGGCCTTCGACTTGTTGATGCGCACCCAGAGCTCCGCCCCGCCAAAGTCAAGCTGCTGCAGCGCGTTTTTGACCAGATAACGGGCATCCAACTTGTGATCGACAGCCACAGAGTCCTCCAGATCAAGGAGGAGACAATCGGCCCCATACATGCCCGCCTTGTTCAGCATCTTGGGATTGTTCCCCGGCACATACATCCGGCTGCGCCGCAGCTGCCCGGCCGGCGGCGACCGCTCCACCATCTCATCCGACAATTGCTCCACGCCAGCCCGGCGGAGCGCGGCCTCCAGGCGCGCCAGGATGACATAGTCATAGCAGCCCTGCTCCTTGATAGTCACAGCTGCATCAGTATCCAGCTCGTCGAGACGCCGCTGCACCAGTTCCTTGATGTGATCGCCGAACATGCCCGCGTACTTGCTCTCTATCTCGATGCCGGAGCCCTCGCTCACCTGGACATGGCAGTCCCGCTTGTTGTCCGTGCCCGCTTCGCCGTCACTCCGAATCATCGTTTCCCCTTCGCGATGTGGAAGTCGATGAAGTCACAGTGATGGACCACGACAGCTTCAGGGATGCGCTCCACGAACTCGCCCTCCTTGGAATGCGCAGCGATGATGCTCACGATGCCGTCGGGCAGGCCGACCTCGCTGGCCAGGGCAGCCCCGCTCACTGGATGCCGGATGATATGGCCCATAGGTGACTTGCGCACTTCTCCATCGACGCGTTCATATTCCAACAGTTTACCGACGTCGTGGAGGAGCGCCCCGGCAATCAGCACGTCCATGTCCAAGTCGTCGCGTTCTTTGCCGACGGCTGCGGCCATGGCGGTCACGCGGTTGACGTGCCCGGTGAACTCACCCGCCTCGGGTAAAAGCAGCGTGAACGGGATGCTCTCCAGGGTATCCCAGCCGCCGCGCTCCATGGCCAGCGTCCAGCATTCGGTGACCTTGTCCCTGAGCGTTTCATCCTTGATTTCCCTGAGTAACGGAAAGATTTCTTCCATCGATGTCATTGGCCATGAAAATGGCCTGAAAATATTAAAAAGTATTGGCCGGGCGGAGTGCACTGGAGATTGGCTTCGTTCAGGGCCGTATGGTCCGGATTATCTGCCAGTCCGTGTAGGGGACGAGCTGGACGCGGTTTACCCGTCGCATCTTGGTGTGGACGTATGCCGCCCGTTGTTCTACGTGCGTCACGACGTTGTGATGCCGAGCCCAGTTTTTAGCGACCCGGACCGGGACTCGTTTCGTGATATACGCCGGGTCACCCTCATAGGGATTTGTGTGTCGTTCTCCACAGACTTTACAGATGTCATCGAACACCGTGAAGGATGAATCCTCCGTCCTCGCCCGGTACACGTGTCTCTCCGTCCATCCTGCACCTTCAGATGAGCTGGTCTGCCGTGGTTTTTCTCCAGTCAGCAGATGCGACAAGGTATCATGAAGAGACATGTGGCCTCCCGGTTCTACAACTACTGGGCTTATATAATCCTTGTTTCCCGGGCTCATTGAAGACAGCCACGTATGGGTGCCGAAATATTAAATGATGCAGCCGGGATACATGGAAGGGAGGAACATGACCTTTGAAACCGTGAACCCGGCAACGGGGCAGCCCATCGAAACCTACGAGGAGATGCCCCAGGAAGAGGTTTTCGCTATCGCAGAAAAAACACTTCAGGCCTTCCTGGAATGGCGTAAACGAAGCGTCTCGGACCGGGTGCCGTACATGCGACGGCTGGCCGACGTGCTCCGCAGCAATCAACAGGAATATGCGGAGTTGATGACCACTGAGATGGGAAAACCCATCAGGGAGTCACTGGCCGAGGTAGAAAAATGCGCCTGGATGGCCGATGTATACGCAGGCAATGCATCGGACTGGCTGGCCAACGAGCCGGTTAAGGCAGACGGCCTGGAGCATCGCGTTGTTTTTCAGCCGCTGGGCATCATCCTGGCCATCATGCCCTGGAATTTTCCCTTCTGGCAGGCACTCCGCTGCGCCGTCCCCGCGCTGCTGGCTGGCAACGCCGTCATCCTGAAGCATGCCAGGGTCTGCACGGGCAGCGGTCTCGCCGTAGAGGCAGCGATGCAGGAGGCCGGCTTCCCCGAGGATGTCTTCCGGACGGTCATCGCGGATCATGCCACAATTGACGGCCTCATCGCCTCCGACCTCGTGCAGGGGGTCTCCCTGACCGGAAGCGTCGAGGCAGGCCGGGCGGTTGCCGCGACAGCGGGACGGCACCTCAAAAAGATGGTGCTGGAGCTCGGTGGCTCCGATCCCTTCATCGTCCTGGACGACGTCGACGTCGAAGCGGTGGCGGAGCAGGCGACCGTCGGACGCATGATAAACACGGGGCAGAGCTGCATCGCCGCCAAGCGCTTCATCGTCCACGAGGCAGTGGCGGACGCATTCATAAAGGGCTTCGCTGAACGCATGCAGCAGCTCAGGGTGGGCGATCCGCTCGACATGGCGACTGAGGTCGGCCCGCTGGTGGACGAGGCATCGCTGGAGCAGATGGAGGCCTTCATCCGGGATGCCGTGGAGAAGGGAGCAACGGTGGTGACCGGTGGCGCTGCCATCAATCGAGCTGGCTTCTTTTTTGAGCCAACCGTGCTCGCCGACGTCACCCGGGACATGCGGGTTGCCCGGGAGGAAGTATTCGGCCCCGTCGCCCCGGTCTTCATCGTGGAGGACGAGGAGCAGGCGGTAGCACTGGCCAATGGTACTCCGTTCGGCCTGGGTGGCAGCGTGTGGACCCGTGACGAAGAACGCGGGATGAACATCGCCCGGCGGGTGGACGCCGGCTGCGTTTTCGTCAACCATATCACCAAGTCAGACCCCAGATTGCCCTTCGGTGGCATAAAGAAGAGTGGCGTCGGCCGGGAGCTCGCCCGGTATGGATTGCACGAGTTCGTGAACGTCAAGACGTTGAACCTCTACCGGCACGGCTGAAAAGCATTCCGTGCACGATTGCAGAGATACCGGGAAACATCCACGGGGGGCAATGCATGATTAATCCAGGCTGGGGGATTACTTGAAGGAGGCGATGATGTCCCGGCGGCGCTGCTCATCCTGGTACTTGTCGCTGTCATGGAGGTAGTCGCTGATGACGTCGTACTCGATGTCGGTGAACGCGTCGCGGAGCCAGTCGATGCCTCGACTCTGGAAGGGTATCAATGCATGCAGGTTGATGCCATGCTGAGCGGCGATATCCGCGGCACCCTGCTCCCGGTCGACGAGGACGGCTACATCACGGCAGGATACGTCGACGCCGCGGCGGTCGGCCTCCATGGCGAGCTGCTCGACGGCAATGAGCTTGCTGTCAAAACGGGTAACCAGGTCATCGATGGTCACCACGCGGTCGCCGTCCTGCATGGCTCCCTCGACCAGGGAATGCTGTCCATATTGCTCGGCAGCCTCACGGAGCGCCTCCAGTGACTTCACACCCTGCAGCTTCCGGGTATACAGCATGGGGATGCCATGCTGCACGGCCACTGCCGACGCGATAGGAATGCCCGCCATGGCGATGCCCATGACACTGTCCACGTCGCAGCGCTCCAGTATCATCTCTCCCAGGCGTTCACCGACCGCCATGAATAGCCGGGGATAACCGGGGAGCGCCCGGAGATTGATGTAGAAGGGACTCCAGAGCCCGGATACCAGCGTCCAGCCCTCCGGTCGATCGCGATGCCAGGTCTTGATGAGACCCTGCTCGTATAACGCTGCCAGGATGTCTTTTGCCTCCATGGTATCACTCGAACTGTAATGCCTCCCGGGCCAGGTCACGCGCCACGGTCTCCATGTCATCGCTGGTGTAGATAGCGGAGCCCACGATGGCATATTTAGCGGCGCTCCCCAGTTGCTCGAAGGCGCTGCTGATGGAGCCACCCTGCCGGCCGATGCCGGGCATGCAGAACGCCGGCTGGTCCATGAGCTCGGTGAGCAGGTCGTGGTAGCGCCGCAGTGATTCATATCGATTACCGGGAACGATGAAATAGGAGACATTTTGCTCTGCAGCCAGCGTATACATCTCCGGGGGTGCATCGCTGCGGAGGTAGCCGTGCTCATCCGTGAGATACCCGGGATGCGTCATCTCGCCGCCCACCATGGGGACCATGTCATGCTGAAAGACAGCCTGGATGAATGCTTTTTCGGTCTCCGGACCGGCCTGCGGGAACAGGATGACGCTGTCAACGCCGCCGTTTTTGCATACTCTGGCGAAGGGCTCGGCCATCTGGGGGATATCAGTGGCTGCTTTTTGATGATCGTAGATGACGGGTAGGTCGCAGTGCTCCGCCACGATGTCGGTGAGCGAAGCAAGGCCGTAGGTTAAGCCCAGGGTGGCTCCGATTTTGTAGCCCACGATTCCCTCTACGTGACAGGTCTCCCGGACGAGTTCTGTAAAAGCATCCAGGGTTTCGACGTCGCAGGCGACGATGACTCCGTGATTGGTTTCAAACAGCATCAAACTGTATGCCCTCCTCTGTTTTTAGCGTTTTTCCCGCTAGGATGCACTCGCGGGCTGCTGCAACGACGCGGTTGACATGCGTGAGATTATGTATTGTGGCCAGGCGGGCTCCCAGCGGGTCTTTCTCCCGGAACAAGTGATTGAGATAATCGAGACTGAAATGCCGGCAGGCATAGCATTCACATGTCTCATCTATGACGTCGCCGGCGGTCTTCGCTCGCCCCAGATTTACTCTTCCCCGGGAGGTGAAGATGGTACCATGGCGAGCGTTGCGCGTCGGGTAGGCACTGTCGAAGATGTCAACGCCGGCGGCGACGCCCCGCCAGATGTCCTCCGGCGAGCCGACGCCCATGAGATGGCGCGGCTTCTCTTTCGGTAGATGCGGCAGGGTTACCTCGACCATCCGATGCATCGCCTCCTGAGGCTCGCCGATGCAGAGGCCACCGATGGCGTAGCCGTCGAAATCCATGTCAGCGATGGCTCGAGCGCAGCGAATGCGCTCCGGCTCCAGGGTACCGCCCTGCAGGATGGCGAATCGGCCCGGGCCCTGGCAGCGCTCCGCCCACGCGATGGTGGTCTCAACCGCCGATGCGACGCGCTCCGGCTTCGCTGGATAGGAGGGACAGTCGTCGAGCGCCAGAGCGATGTCGACGCCGAGTTGCTCCTGCACCTTGATTGATTTCTCCGGGGTAAAGATATCCCGGGTGCCGTCGGGCATGGTGAACTGGACGCCCTCGGGAACGATGTCGCAGGGAAACTGCTTGATGAGTTGGAAGCCGCCGCTGTCACTGACGATGGCACCGTCCCACTGCATAAACGCGTGGATGCCACCGGCTTTGCTGATGCGGGGCATACCCCGGCGGTAGAGGTGAAGGGAGTTAACGATGAGCATCCGGCTCCCTGTTTGCCAGGCCTCCTCCGGAGTCAGCGTCTTGATGGCTCCCTTGGTGGCCACGGGCAGAAACACCGGCGTCTCGATGTCGCCATGCCGGGTGTGCAGCACGCCGGCCCGGGCTGTATCCTGCTCG
>JBNGDQ010000008.1:0-7491 GCA_049975285.1 Thermoplasmatota archaeon | reverse complement strand
GCGGCGCTCTCCAGCGCCCGGATGGTGGTCGTGCCGACGGCGATGATGTCACCCGAGGCCTGGTTGATGGCTTCTGCCGCCTCACGGTCGATAGAAAAGTATTCACTCTGCATGTTGTGCTCCTCGACGTGCTCGCTCCGTACGGGCAGGAAGGTCCCGATGCCCACGTGCAGCGTTATAGTGACGACAGCGACGCCCATGTGCTCGATGTGCTCCAGCAGCCCGGGCGTGAAGTGCAGGCCCGCGGTCGGCGCGGCCACGGATCCTTTTTCGTCTGCATAGACACTCTGGTATCGCTCCTTCGTTGCCTGGTCAAGGTCGGCTGTGATGTAGGGCGGCAGCGGCATCTCGCCCATCGCCTCCAGCGCTTCCATGTCCAATGGAATATCAAGCTGGCAGATGCCGCCATCTTTGTGGATGACCGTGGCGGTTTCACCGCCGGGCAGCTCGATGACTGTCCCCTTATGGACGCGGCCTTTGACCATGCATCTATAGGAGTTGTTTTCCTGGCCGAGGACGAGTAATTCGATCTTTCCCCCGGTGTCCTTGCGGGCATGGATACGGGCATGCCGTACCCGGGTATCGTTGAGGACGAGGACGTCTCCTTCGTGCAGGTATTCAGTGATGTCGGTAAAACGATGATGATGGATGCCGTCATCCAGGACCAGCAGACGGCAGCTATCACGGGGAACCGCGGGCTGCTGCGCAATGACTTCCTGAGGCAGCTGATAATCGAATTCCTCGATGTGCATTGTCAGCTACTTCTTTTTCTTTTTGAGCACGGGCAGGCCAGTTTTGTCGTTGACGACGACCTCATAACCAGCGGGCTTGGCGCAGGGAGTAGCATCCTTCTTTTCTTTCTTGGCAAAAAAATAAATCTGCTGTTGGCGACCGCCCCGCAGGGTGACTTCCTTGGTGTACAGCGTGTACTCGTCGATGGTATGCGGCTCCTCGTCGACTGTCTCCCATTCCGGGAGCTCCTCCGCTTCAGATTCATCGTCCTCCGCCTCGAGTACCTCGACGCCGACCTCGAGTACCTCGAGCTCCTCTGTCAGGTCTTCCTCTGGCTCCTCCTCTTCCTCCTCGATTATTGACACCTCGGGGCGCAGCTCCTCGATATCGCGGCCCTCCACAGCGACCACGCTGCCGTTCTCAGTTCGCCATCGGGGCACCGCTATCTCCGCGGAGACATTTCTACTGAGCCGGCTGCAAATCGAGCACATATACTCGCGCTCCGCTTCAGGGACCCGGTCTTCACAGTCCTCACAGGGAAGATAATCAAGAATGACTCTGAGATGCTGTAACTCCTGCTCATCAGCCATGGTAAGACATCAAGCGCGCGTTAAAAAGGTTTTGGGAAAAAAAGAAGGGAAGAGGGAGGCAGCGGATTATCGTCCGCCGTTCCAGGTGACGTTGCCGGTACCCGTGAGGTAGACAAACATGCCTCGCCCGGTGCTCACCGTGAAATCATTCAGGACGCTGCCCACAACATGGGTATAGAACTCCTGCGGCCGGATCTCATCCCATTTGGTGACGAACTGGCATCGCGTGATATTATCTCCCAGTGACTCAGCCGTCGTATTCTCTACGTTCGCCCAGCCAACCAGATTGAAGCCCGGCTGCAACGTCACGGATATAGACTCGATGAACGGTCCGGACATATGGAACCACGAGTCATGGGTCACTCCAACGAAATAGCCTACACCATCCAGGATAGCAAACGCTGGGTTGCCCGGCGAATCGATACCCATGATGTAATCGATATACATCTGCTGGTCAACATCCCATCGCGTTACCACCTTGCAGCCCGAGATGTTCTCTCCCAGCGTCCGAGACGTCCACGAATGCTGCACCGGCACCGTAATCAGATTCCACGGCGTCCGCAGATACATCGACACATCGACCGTATCGGTAAAGATGCCATACTGGCTGAACGAAGTAATATTGCTTTGCATATAGTTATCATCTGGATAGAGCATGCTTGGAACCAGCTCCCAGCTCATGCTCGTCTCATTGTAATGATACAAGCCCAGCATTGATTCATCCGTCCCCCAGACATCTCCATCAGTGTAATGGATACTCAGATTGATCCATGAGCTCTCCGTCACATTGGAGACATCTACAAACTTCCCGATATCAGTCCATGCTGCAGGCCAGGCATATGGAGACTCCACACCCTTCACCGCGATGCCATTGCCATAGATGAACGAGACAGCAGTCGGATAGCTCGCCACGGTGAGATTAGTGATAACGTTGCCATGTGACCATTCACATGAGTAGAAGCTCCACCAGGTGGGGGCACTTATATTGGTGATAGTGCAGTCAGTAAGAGTGTTGTCATAGGAGCCCATGGGCATGCTGGACAGCGAGATACCGACCGCTTCTGCGCTTCCTGATACGTCGGAGATATCTGCTTTTGTGAAGGAATTGTATCCGGATTTCGAGATGTAGAGACCGTCGACCCAGCCGCCGCTGATATCCCAGATGTGCGTGTTTTGAATCGTGTTATGGTAGCCTGGATGGAGCTGCATGCCCTGTCCGGTGCCGCTGCCGTAGATAGCCCAGATCCAGGTGTTGTTAAGCCGGGAATAGTTGCAGGTGTTGAGGAGGATGCCGTAGGTACTACTCCCAGAGACGTCCCAGACTGATGTGTTGTCCAACTGGAGGTGGTCACACGATGTGATGTACATGCCGTAGGTGCTGCTGTCACTTATGTTCCATATGTGTGTATTGTTGAAAGAGAGATAGTCGGATCCAGAGAGATACATGCCGTAAGCGGATGATCGGGCAAGCTGCCAGATGGACAGGCCGTCAAACGAGGTGTTTTCCGAGGTCTCCATCCAGACACCGAATACGCCGCTTCCTGCGACCATATCCCAGATAGCGGGGTTGAGGAACGTGTTGTTGTGCGACCCTGCATGGTAGATGCCAAAGGCGGTTAGCGAGCCATTTATGTCGTGCAGGGAGACATCCATGAAGGTGTTCCAGTTGGAATTCCCGATAAATATGCCATAGGCTTTGAGGTTTGTGCTTGTGATGGTGTCGAATATGGGGTCGATAGTATTATGGTCGGAATTGCTGAGACTTATACCATACGCGTTCGCATGGCCGGTGATGTCATCGAATGATGGCGCTGTCACCGTATTATCGTCCGCTTCAGATAAGGTGATACCGTAGGCGTCGCTCGTCGAAGCGTTCAGGACACCAAATGCTCCGGTGGTTAAATTGTTATGCCCGGAGGTTTCGACAGAGATGCCGTAGACCTGGCCATGATATGCGGTAAGGTTTCCGAAGTCCGCTGTTTGGATATGGTTGCCGTCTGCATTGAAGATGCGAATACCGAAAGCTCCCTGGCCATCAAGATGACCAAACGATTGAGTCGTCACATTGTTCCGGTATGCCGACAAAAGATAGATGCCATACGGTACGACGGCGGTTACGTTGCCGAAATGCTGCGTGGCGATGTTGTTATCCCAGGATGCTGCAACAACGGAAATGCAATACACGTTGGCAGCTCCGCCACAGGAAAGATTGCCGAAGGAGTTAGTATTGACTGTATTGTTATCCGAGGAAGTGACATTGATGCCGAAAGCGCCCCCCGTACCGTACATGTCTCCAAAGCAGCCGGCGGTCACGTTATTCCCTGCGGCAGTATACATGTGAACGCCATAGGCAAGCGAGCCCGTCGTGTCGATAGCACCAAAGTTACCGGTGACTACATCGTTGTGGTCTGCATGGCTGAGGTAGACGCCGGTAGCGTCACCCGTCCACACTGTGATATTGCCGAAATTGCCAGTGGAAATGTTATTTCCATCCGCGGAAGAAAGGTATATGCCCCATGCCGGGTAGCCATCAAGGTCGCCAAAAGAACCGGTGATGATGGTGTTGTATGACCCGCCGAGATTGATGCCATAGAGCGTGCTGGCATAAAAGTCACCGAATAAGCCAACTGAAATATTATTGTGGTCAGCTGAACACTCGAAGTATATGCCGGCTGCCACGTTGCCGCCGGAAATATATCCAAAGGTATCTGTGGAAACATTGTTATGACTGGCTCCTTTAAGTTTTATCCCGTAGGCCCAGTCGCCGTTAACGGTGCCGATGTCACGGGCGGATATGTTGTTGCATTCCGCTTCGGCGAGGTAGATACCGCAGGTATCCTCATCTGTGGCACCCTGAATAAGAGTGACATCAAGGATGGTTACATTGTTGAAATCAGCCTGAGCGAGATAGACACCATACGCTCCCCCGGACATGGCGATAATGTTGCCGAACGAGTCCGTCGAGATGTCGTTATCGTTGGATCCGGTAATGTTGATACCATAGGAGGTCGTAGCGCCGTCGCTGATGATGGCGGTAAAGGATTGTGTGGCAATCGAGTTGTTGAACGAGTTGTCGACGCGTATACCACAGGCTGTATCCGTGCCGTTTATCTCGTTGAACGATCCAGTTGTAACAGAGTTCCAGTCTGCGTCCACCAGCGATACACCATATGCAGCAAGGCCATCGATGTTGCTAAATTGCCCGGTTGAGATATTGTTGTCATATGCATGGCTGAGACGGACGGCGTAGGCCCCCATGCCGGATATGTTTCCGAAGGAGCCGGTGACGATGGTGTTGTTGTTTGATGCACCATGAACATTGATACCGTATCCCGATATTCCGCTGACGTATCCAAAGTCGCCGGTGTGAATGCAGGTACGGTTTGAGGATACTACAGAAATGCCCTCGGCATTTATAGCACTGACATGACCAAAGTTGAGTGTTGTCACATTGTTGTCGTTCGAATGGTCAAGGTGTATGCCGCGAGTCGACCCTGGTCCACCGTTAATATCATAGATTTCACCTGTGGTGACATTGTTGCTGTTACCGTACTTGAATAATATCCCGGTGGATGCCGTCCCGGAGATGGTCCCAAATGACGATGTGGATATATTGCTCTGATGGGAATAGTTGAGGAAGATACCATAGGCATACCCGTCTCCAGTGATATTGCCGAGAATATCAGCATGTACGGTATTGCCGTTGGCGTAGTCGATGTAGATGCCGTAGGCGTTGTTATCCCGTGCAAGGATGTCACCGATGGAACCATTTGTGGCGATGGCGTTACCGGCGGAATTATAGATGTGGATGCCAGCGGCATCATGGGAGCCATTGACGACTCCGCAGGAAAAATTGGTGACCACGTTGTCGTATGAGTTGAAGAGTGATACACCGTAGGCGTCGTAGGTTCCGCTACCCGTACAGGTAATGTTGCCAAATGACGAATCGACGATGTTTTCAGATGACTCGGAAACCCATATGCCGTATGTATCATAGTAACCCGTTATATGTCCAAACATGCCTGTATAAATGGTGTTGTAATCGGCATCATCGAGAGCGATGCCAGCCGCAATATTATAGCTCGCTGATATATTTCCAAAGTCGGATGTGGATATCTGGTTGTAATGGGATTGCATGAGTTTGATACCGTAGACATGGTCGCCCGTAACGTCGCCGAAGGCATCTAAGTTGATGGTATTGAAATCTGAATAAGACATATACAGCCCATATGAGCTTGTCCATCCATAACTCGTGATCGTTCCGATTCGGGACAGCACGGCGATCTGGTTGTTGTCCGAATAGCGGGCATCGATGGCGTAGGCTGACTGCGTCCCGTAGATATTCCCGATGGACCCGATGGTGATATCGTTGTCATCGGAGCCGCCGCATCCGTCCAGCTTTACACCGTAGGCCCATCCGCCGCCGCCGGCGTGCACGCCGCTTATATCACCGATGGCATCGAGATGTATCGTGTTGTTGCTCGAAGCGATAAGCTGGAGGCCATACGTTGAGAACTCACTCACGACGTCGCCGATATCGACATGGCGAACGTCGTTAAAGTGAGCGTTTTGCAGGTACAATGCGGCGGCGTCGTTGGGATGCACGGTATAGTGGCTGTTGCAGATGCTGGAATGCTGTATCGTGCTGTGGTTGACGTCCATCAGGTGTATCCCGTTGTCGCAGTCGTAGACGCTGATGTTGTCCAGCACGACGTGGTGAAGCGCAACGGTATCGTTGTGAACGTAGATACCCGCTTCCCCGTTGTGGATGGTGAGGTTCCGTAAAACAGTGCCGTTCGCCAGGATGGTAACGCCGATACCGCCGTCCATGCCATTGATGGAGGTGGCATCCGCATCCTGTCCCAGTATAGTAAGCGACTTGGTGACCCTGACATTTTCCTGGTATTCCTCGGCGCTGGCGTTCACAAACAGGGTGTGCCCATCGAGTGTATCCGTGTCGTCGATGGCTGCCTGTATCGTAGCGAATGTTTCCGCGGTGTCGAGATTGGTGACTCGTCGTTCGCTGGCGACGACGACTTTCACGTAGTCCGTGTAGATGGTGTTGTGTCCGCCGCCGATGGCTGGATTGAACTCCCGGGTGTTGTATTCCTCAAGGTAGGCAATGTGTTCTGCATCGTAGGGATAGCTCATGGTATCCGGGTAGGGATAATAGGGCATGCCGTGGAAGGGCAGAGGCTCCACATCGCCAATCTGCCGCCCGAACAGGTATCGGACGAACATTTCCTGATAGAAGGCATCCGTGAAAACCAGGTAGTCTCGCTCCATGCTCGATGGTGGTAGGGCATCGAATTCCAGCGTGATTGCATCCCCGGCGTGCATGACGACGTACATGTCGTCGGTGTCGGTCAGCAGCGGCAGCACGTCGCCGTATCTAGTAAAATTCCCCTGCCATACATGGAACCCGGACAGCGGGGCAGTGGTATAGAACTCGGGAATTGATGGCGCACCCGGTCGGTCTCTCTGCAGAGCGGGACCCTTCCAGTACATGTTGGCTGCCGAAAGCGGTGCCTCACGGAGCGTTACGGCTTCGTCGGGTGAGGTATCCACGGCGATGTAGTCGAACCAGGTCTCGAACCAAGTGTGAAGGCGGAGCTTGTAAATGTCGCCGGTGAACCAGTCAGTGATGTCCAGAGCTTTCGTCCGGGCCTTGGCCTGCACCTTGGGGAACTCGATGTGTTCCCATTCCCCATGTTCGTTTATCACCTCGGCGTAGTTGGGGTAGCTGTACTGTTCCTCGGGATGCGATGCCAGATACGCATACCGGATGCTGTTTTCTCCCTCCGTTGGCCATTTTACCCAGCCATTATATATCAGCTTTATCTGCTCTGCGCCGCTGAGGTCGCCGAAATCGAGCTCTATGGTATCGAACGCGAACTGTCTTCCTGTCGTGGAGACGTTATCCACCGTTGCAATCACGTCAGTGATATCCCGGCCGTCTCCATCTTGTGCCGAAACAGGCGGCTGTGGATCCCGTACGGTATGCAGTGTGAAGGGAAACACCATATCATATGAATATCCAAGGGAGGAATACACCTCCACATCTGGAGCATGATCGATGGCATACAAGCATACCTCGTCAAGATATGTTATCTCATCCTGGTCCTCAGCCAGCACGATTTTGTATACACCGTCATCAGGTTGGAGCTGG
>JBNGDQ010000007.1:14540-24431 GCA_049975285.1 Thermoplasmatota archaeon | reverse complement strand
CGGGGGCTCGAGATAACGGAGGAAATCGCGCAGTTGACGCCGGAGCTCATCCAGAGTGGCGCCTGGCGGGACCGCTCGTTCCGGCGGTATGACGTTCAGAGCTTTGCGCCCGCGGTGCATCCCGGCAAGCGGCATCCCTTGAGCCGGCTGATAGAGCGCGTCCGGCGTATCTTCGTCGAGATGGGCTTCCAGGAGATAGAGGGCGGCTACGTGGAGCCCTGCTTCTGGGATATGGACGTCCTGTTCATCCCGCAGGACCATCCCGCGAGGGATATGCAGGATACCTATTATTGCAGCACGCCGGCTGAGCTGCCTATCGATGAGGAGCTCCTCACGGTCATAAAAGAGGTGCATGAGACTGGTGGAGAGACGGGCTCCCGGGGCTGGCAGTATGACTTCGACGATAAACAGGCGAGGCGCGTGGTCCTCCGGACGCATACCACGGTGAATACTATTCGCTATCTCGCGGAGCATCCTGAGCCACCCGCGAAGGTGTTCTCCATCGGGAAGGTCTTCCGCCGGGAGACCATTGATAGCACGCATTTGCCGGAGTTCTACCAGATAGAGGGCATCGTGCATGAAAAAGATGCTCATTTCCGGCAGCTGATTGGCTTGCTCACCGAGTTCTACCGGAAGCTGGGCTTCGAGAACATTCGCCTCCGCCCCGCCTATTATCCCTACACGGAGCCCTCCATGGACGTCGAAGTGAAATGGCACGGCCAGTGGATGGAGCTCGGCGGCTCCGGTATCTTCCGACCCGAGGTCACCGAGCCGCTCGGCGTCACTGAGCCGGTCCTGGCCTGGGGGCTCGGCCTGGAGCGCATCGCCATGGAGCTCTACCGCCTCAGCGACATCAGGCAGCTCTACCTGAGTGATATAGAATGGCTGCGCACCGCCCCTGTCTTATAGATTATTGGGGAGCATCCGCAGTAGATCCGTTCTCGTAACGATACCCATCAGGGTGTCATCGTCATCCACGATGGGGAGACAGCCGACTGACTGATCCAGCATAATCCGGGCTGCCTCGGTAACCGTGCGCTGCGTCCCGGCGACCAGGGCTGGGGCACGCATGGCGTCCTCTACGAGTAATTCACGCAGCTGGTGGTTCTGTCTGCCCAGTGAGACGGAGCGTTTGAGTTCAGCCAGAGCGAAGGCGATCTCCATGTCGGAGATGATGCCCTGCGGGGCGCCGTCTATCGCGACGGGCAAACGGGCGATGTCGTTGTCGAGCAGCCGCCGCCGTGCATGCACGATGCGGTCGTCGGGTTTGACGGTGTGCACGGGGCTGGTCATGATGTCCGTGACGGACCGGTCGTCCTCCACCATGGGGAGCAGGTCGGCCTTGGTGACCACGCCGACGAGCACCTTGTTCTCGAGGACGGGGAGCATGGTAAGGCCGGGTTCGCCGACGGTGCGGAGTATCTCCCGGAGGTCCATCTGCGGGTAGATTGCTTCAAAGTCGCGGTCCATGACGGTCGACGCGTGCATGTGAGACGGGGGCACCTTCCGGTTCCGTACGCTGCCCAGTTCGTCTGCTATCTTGTTGTCGGTGACGATGCCGGCCAGTTGACCGTCGGCCATGGCCGGGACTTTGCTGATGTTGTGTTTGTCCATCAGGTCCATCACGTACTGCAGGTCGTCGTTCTTGTTGACTGATATAATATCCTTGGTCATTATGTCCATTATTTGCATTCTATCCCCTCACTTACTGCTGGGTGTCCGCGCAGGATTCACAAAACAGCCGTCCGTCTATCTCGACGAGGCGGTCGGACAGCATGCCGCACCCCTCGCATTTGCCGGGCAGCGATATCTCCCGCGGCTGCATCGCCTCTCCCCCGCCTGATATCGAGGCCATCTCCCGGGCGACATCGAGTAAAAGCGGAGAAATCCTAAGTAGGTCCCGCTCCGTCACCATCCCCACCAGTTTGCCGTTCTCGACGACGGGAAGCCGCCGTATCTTTTTATCGCTCATTATCCGTATCGCTTCGATCATGTTTTCATCCGGGGCAATCGTGATCGGGGGCTGGCTCATGATCTGGTCGACGGACACGTCAGCCGCGTTTTTTCCATCGGCGACCACCTTGCGCAGGATGTCGCTCTCCGTGGCGATGCCGACGGGCATGCCGTCCTGTACGACGATGATGCTGCCTACGCCTTCTCCCTTCATCTCCCGCGCGGCGTCGATGACGCTGGCCTTCCGGCTGATGATGACTGGATTGTCGTTCATGACGTCGCTGACAGCAGCTTCCGTCCGCATGCACAGATATATCGCCTCCAGCCATAAAATCTTTTTCCCGATAGAGATATGAAGGTTTAAATATCGGCTTTTAATAAAAGAGCATGAAAAAAATACTGGCATTTTGTATCGTGGCAACCTTTCTGATAGGCGGCGCCGGGACCATCGGCGTCAACCAGCCCGGGAGCAGTCTCCCGGCGTCCTCGCTTGAGGCATCATCTGCAAGCGCGTCAGCCAGCTTTACCATGCCCGAGATAACCAGCCAGGAGGGCTACACCGTCGTGAACATGGAGCACTGCGGTGTGACCACCAGCGAGGGGAAACCCATGCTGCCCGTCTGGCGGACCACCATCGAGCTGCCCTTTGGTTCATCTGTCACCGCGGTCCACGTCGCGACGGGAGAGACAGAGCAGATGACGCTGCATCAGCCCGTTCGGCCCGCCCGGCAGGCGGTCGCCCCCAACATGGAGACCACGACGCCCGTCCGGGAGCCCGATGCAGCCGTCTATAGCAGCAGTGCGCTGTACCCTGCCACCTGGTATGACTACGACGTCGCCAGCGGCATCCGCAACGGGGAACGCGCCACGATGGTCACCGTGACCGTCTACCCGGCGCGGTACAGCCCCCTGGAGAACCGCCTCGAGGTCTGCCGGAGTGTGGATATAGAGGTGGACTATGAGCCGCCCGCGGAGCCCGTACAGCAGAAGGATGCATATGACCTGCTCGTGGTCTGCCCCCGAGCCTGGGAGGCCGCGCTGGATCCCCTGGTGGAGCACAAGGACAGCCATGGCATCGACACCAAGGTCGCCTGCATGGAATGCATCAAGGCCGGGGAATACTTCCCAGCGGAGGGTCGCGATGACGCGGAGATACTCAAGTACTTCATCAAGAACGCCATCGAGGAATGGGGCATCACATACGTGCTCCTCGTCGGCGGCCGTCAGCATGGCATCCAGGAGCAATGGCACGTCCCCGTCCGCTACGTCCACGTGTTCTGGGCGGACGAGAACCGGTACATGAGCGACCTCTACTTCGCGGACATCTACAATGGCACCGGTGACTTTGCCACCTGGGACACCGACGGCAACGACGTCTTCTGTGAATGGCGAAGCGTCGGCCGCCTCCAGGACCAGGCAGACCTGTACCCCGACGTCTACCTGGGTCGATGGGCCTGCCGAAACAGCCTCGAAGTCAACATCATGGTAGACAAGACCATAGCCTACGAGAACAGCCAGGGCACCAAGAACGTGGTCCTCGCCGGTGGCGACAACTTCCCGCAGCTCGGGGTCGAGGGAGAAATCGTGTGCGACAAGGTCCTCGACTACCTGCCCGACTTCGATGCAGACAAGATATACGTCACCAAGGGAGACGTTACCTCCGATGCGATGAAAGCCGGCATGGTCGACGGCGCCATGTTCATCCACATGCACGGCCACGGGAGCCCCATCTACTGGAGCACCCACGCCGAAAATGATACCGGCGGCGACTGGGAGGACGGCTTCAAATTCTACGATATTCCCTTCTTCAACAACGATGAATACAGCATCGCCATCATCGGCGGCTGCCACACCGCCATGTTCAACATCAGCCTGACCAATTTCCCCTGGGCCGGCACCCCCTGCCCCGAGGGAAGCGCCTGGTGGTTCGCCCGCAAATACAACGGCGGTGCCATCGCCTCGTTCGGCTACACCGCGTTCCCCGTGGCAACGCCCGGTGAGGAAGGCGACCTGGACGGCGACGGCGTCAACGATCCAGACTGCGCCGAGTCAGGCTACGGCTACATGCAACTGGAGCTGTTCAACGGCTACAGCCAGGGAAATGAATACCTGGGTGAATGCTGGGGCTACGCGGTCTCCAGCTACAGCGACGACTTCAAGACACCCGAGGAACGCTGGCATCTCCATACCATCCAGTCCTTCGTCCTCCTCGGCGATCCATCCCTGAAGATCGGGGGCTACTGAAGCGATGAGCATCTACGAACGCGAACTCCGGGACATCCTGTCCGCCGACGAAGCCACGCTGGAGACAGTCACCAGGAGCTGCAGCCCCGAGGAGCGCGAGGGCTACTACAAGATACGGGATGCACCTTTCATCGTGGTCCGGGCGGCTGGCTCGCTGGGCATCGCGGACATCGTGGCCGTGCGGGGCAGCATTGCCTTCCTCGTCGAGATCAAGACCCGGAAGAGCGACCGTATCCTGTTCAGCCGGAAGAAGGACAAGCTCCAACACAAGACAGAGGAGATGCGGGATACCTGTGAACGCTCCCGGGCGTTGCCCTTGTTCGCGTTCCGCCGGAAGGGCTACCGGGGTGACGCCTGGCGTATCTTCGCCCTGGACGTCACGGCGCTGGAGGGCCGCACCAAGCTGCTGCACAGCCGGCTGCCGCCGATTGGCAAGACGGCTGCGGGCAACTATGACCTCCGCTGGGGCGACGGCATGAAGCTGTCGTCGTTCATCGCCTATGTGGCATCGCTGGTGGAGTAGAATTCGAGTATTTCTCTGAAATAGCTCTCTGGCAAGAACCAACAGTGCGTGTTTCATTGAGAATGAAATGCCACAAGCAAATTTACAATGTGAGAAACGCAACATCAATTTTTGTCTCCTGCCAGGTCTATCAATGACGTTCAGAGGATTAGTGTCGCTGCACCATTGCATCACGCCATGGATATGACCGGGAAAATGGTCGATGTTCCCTCTATTTCATGAGTTGCTCTTTTCCAGCTCGACAACAACGACGGTTCCCGACGGCCTGGTGTTCTTCCTCTGTCTCGTATATGCAGCAGAGATGGTCGCCTTGCTGGAGGTTGACGATAGAGTGTATTGAATCCGGCGGGAGAGAATAGTTCCTCCCCTGTTCTCCGGCCCCGTTGCCTGTATCACTGTTCTCCCGGCCTGCTCGCCTCATACTATTCTTCCCGCTGGAGAAAATCAGCCACCTGCTCTGCAAAATCCTTGAAGGTCACCTGCCGCCCCACCACCTTGTCGACGCCCTGTTCTCGGAGTTCCTTGTCCCAGCCGCTGCCCTGCCATGCTGTGTAGCCCCAGATAGTGGCGGCGGCATCCATATCTTTGATGGTCCGTGTGGCCTCCACGCCGTCCATCTTGCTGTCCTCTCCTTTTCGATGCTGTTCGATGGCCTCCATATCCTGGTTGGCACCTGACAGGTTCAAGTCCATCACAACCAACGCAGGCGTCTCGCCTGCCTCCAGGAGCTCCCGATATTTTTCGACGGCCTGTCCGCCCGTCAGAGCGGTTATGACCTCGACATCTTTCATTCGCTCCAAATATCTGGTGAGGATGTACTGTATGTCCTGCTCGTCGTCCACAACCATGACCTTCCGTTTATTCATGGATTTCACCTCGCTGTACGATGTTTTCCACCACCCGCTGTATCCGCATGATGGCGTCATGAGCCTTCTGTATCATCTCTGCTTCTCCATCGGGCAGTTTCTCCATGACGATGTCCATGTAGCCCCGGGAGATGGCGATGGGGTTGAAAAAGTGATGCGCCGCCTGCAACTTGAACACCCGTTCGTTTTCCAGGGCTCGCTCCATCTCCTCCTCCGCCTGTTTCCGCTCGGTGATGTCAAGGGTGGTCTCCACGGCGCCGACGATGTTCCCGTCGTCGTCCCTGACGGGATTGCCCCGTATCAGCCAGTACCGCCCGTCCGGCGACGTCATCTCTCCCTGGCGCATCTCCCCGGTTTCAATGGCCCCCTCTACGGGACAGCTCTCGCATGGCTCCTTTCGCTTATGCCATACCTCATAGCATTTCCGGCCCTCCAGGTCCTCAGGACTTTCGTTGACTGACTCGGCGGCTTCCCTGTTCGCCCATATCACCCGATGGCCGGGGTCCTGGTAGACTATCAGAGCGGGCGACGTGTCAAGGATAAGCGTTTTCTCTTGCTCCGACCGTCGGAGTTCTTCCTCCGCCTCCTTCCGTTCGGTGATGTCCCGGGCGATGGAGAGAACGAGGCGCTCGCCGTCCAGCGTAAAGGTGTGGGAGCTGATTTCTACGGGTACACGGGAGCCGTCCTTGGCCACATGTCGCGTTTCGAAGGTGGTGTGTCCCTCGTCCAGTATCTCTTGCATGACGGCTGGCACGTTTACGGCAGCCTCTGGGTCGTCGATATCGCGGGGTGACATCTCCCTGAACTCCTCGTGGGTGTAACCGAGCATCTCGCAGGCGACGTCGTTGACCTCGATGAAGGTGCTGGGCATGCCGTCGTCCGTCAGCCGATGGAGGTACATGGCGTCGTTGGCGTTGTGGAATATCTCCCGATATTTTTTCTCGCTTTCCTTCAGCTCTTGTTGCGCCCGTTTCTGCTGGCTGATGTCCCGCACCACGCAGATAAGGCCGCCGTCGTCCAGAGCGGTCAGTGAGACCTCCTGCGGAAACCTGCTGCCATCCTTCTTCAGGCCGACAGCCTCACCTCGCCATCTGCCGGTCTCCCACACCTGGGGCATTACCTCTTCCTCAAACCATGTCTGCCATTCCTCGTCGTAGAGCACCCGCCATGTTTCCTCCGCGAGTTCCTCGGGGCTGTCATATCCATAGATATGGGCATGGGCAGGGTTCAGATATACATATCGTTCCTCCTCGTCAAGAATCGCCACGCCGTCTATGGAGGCATCGATGGCCGCCGACCGGCGCCGGAGTTTCCGCTCCGCCCGTTTCTGCGGGGTGATGTCTCTGATGTTGCACTGGATTACCGTTTTCCCTCCGGCCTGGTAGGTGTTGCTCACGAACTCGACGGCGGCTTCCTCCCCGTCTTTTGTTTGTAACGGGAGATGCTCATATCGAACGTATCCTTCATCCCGAAGTTTATCGAATTTTTCTTTGTTCTCCACGATGTCTTTAAAGGTTCCAATATCCCAGAGGTGTCTTCCCTTCAACTCTTTTTTGGAGTAGCCGATAAGCTCTCCGAGGTAGGGATTCGCATCTACTATCTCCCCGGAGGATGCGTCCAGTATCAGTATGCCATCCTGAGCCGCCTCGAACAGTCGTCGATATCGTTCCTCGCTCTCCCGCAGCTTCCGCTCCGCTCTCGCCTGCTGCTCCTCCAGCGCCAGCTTGTGGAGCACGAAGGCGACGTCGTCCGACATCTCCTCGAACAACCCCCGCTCCCACTCGTCGCTGGCAGCATGCTTGGGGACCGAGGCACACAGGAACCCGTAGGTCTCGCCGGCATGACTGAGCCGGCAGGCGATGGCCGCTCTGCCCGCATACTGTTCCGCCGACGGGCAGTCAGGACAGTTCCACGGCGGCTCCTCGACGACAACGGGCGCAGCGCTGGACAGGGCTCTTTCGCCGCAGGATGGCAGCCAGCCCGCCTGCAGCTTTTCCTGCATCAGGGGAAACTGCTTGCCCCGGCCTGCCTCTGCGGTATGGCTAAAACCGCCGTCCGCGTCTTTCACGGCTATCCAGGCGTTGTAGTAGCCCCGTCCCTCTATCAGGGTGTTGCATACCTGCTGGAGCATGGTGTCTCTGTCCTGGGCCCGGATCAGCACCTGGTTGACCTTTCGGATGGCTCTGAGAGCCCTGTTGAGCCGGTGGCGCTCTCCCTCCGCCCATCCTTTCCTGTTCATAAGCATCTGAGCGACGACGCCGAGCACGACGAGCAATCCCGCGCCGATGGAACGCATCCACATCTCGTGGGGTGCAGGGCTGACCAGCTCCTCGACAAACGGTTGCCCTGCAAAAAAGACGGCGTCGACCGCTGCCTCCATAATCCAGTAGACGACGGCCGCCAGGATGCCCAGCCAGATGAGCGTCCCCTGCAGGAGGGGTCTTGAGCGATTATGAACCATATTAACGATAAAAAAAATACATGGTATTTAATATTTATTTTTTTGTATGGGGCGCTGAAAAGGCATCACATATGTTTCTCCGACGTCAATCACAAAACCGGTGGCCGGCGTATCCGGCCGGGGATACCCAAACATTAAATGGAGAGGGGCATTACCTGTTTGAATGGACGTTACGTTTCTGGGTGGTGCCCGTGAAGTCGGTCGTGTCGGCATCCTGGTGCAGCTCAACGGCAGCTCGCTCCTCTTCGACTACGGCATGACACCCGGGGAGCCCCCGGCATATCCAGAGCAGGCACCCCCCGTCGAATGTCTCTTCCTCTCACATGGGCATCTCGATCATTCCGGGATGGCGCCGTGGCTGTCGAGCCGCTACAATGCCCCTATTTTTTCCACGCCAGTCACACAGGAGATCGCCCGCATCCTGTTCAGTGACTCCCTCAAGATCGCTAAATGCAACGGCTACCCGTTCCCCTACAGCGAGCGGGACGTCGAGGAAGCCGAACGGAATTTTTTATCCGTGACCCCCGGCGAGCAGATAAACATCGGCGACATACAGATATCCTGCCACTCAGCCGGCCACATTCCCGGCTCCCTCATGTTCAAGGAGGCGAGCTCTGATACCCTCATCGCCTGCGACCTCAACACCATCGACAGCCGGCTGCTCAACGGCGCCGAGCCCGTATCCTGCGGCACTCTGTTCATGGAGGGCACCTATGCCGGCCAGAATCATCCCCCACGCAGAGAGCTGGAGCACCAGTTCCTGGACAAGGTCGACGAGGTCGTCGGCCGGGGCGGCACCGTGATAATCCCGGCGTTCGCCGTGGGGCGCACCCAGGAGATAGCCATGCTGCTCAGCGACACCGGCCACGAGGTATGGCTGGACGGCATGGGCAGCCGCATCGGAGAGATATTCCTGCAGCATCCCTCCTACCTGCGCTCCCCGGGAGAACTCAAAAAGGCGCTGGACAACGTCAATCTCGTCTACTCCCGGAAGGGGAAACAGCTGGCCATGGACGGCGACGTCATCGTCACCACCAGCGGCATGCTGAACGGGGGACCCGTCCTCAGCTACGCGGATAACATCCGTAATGACCCCAACTCGGCTATCATCATCACGGGCTACCAGGTGGAGGGCACCAACGGCGAGCGGCTCCTCGAGACCGGCGAGCTGTCCCTCTACGGCGTCAAGCGCCCCGTCGAGGCCGAAGTCGCCTTCTATGATTTCTCCGCCCACGCGGGACATGATGAACTACGGGAATTCGCCCGGAACTGCCGACCTGAGCGCGTGGTTTTGTTCCACTCCGACAATCCGGAGCCTCTGGCTGCCGAGCTGCGGGATTTCGTCGAGGAGGTCATCATCCCTGAGAACGGCGCCGGCTTCGCTCTGTAACGCAGCCCATTATGCTACCAGCTAAATCAGAAGAGAAGAGAAAAATAAAAAGGTAGGGGAGGAAGGGGGGAGGACAAAAAAAAATTAGCCAATTAGGTCTATACCTAATTTATTTTTACCTCCCTCCCATCGTGGTATGTGTACATCCTCTGTGTGCGTTGACATGTCGCCGGAGAGAATGTACGGGGAGTTGACACCGGTCATGATGGCCATAATCCGGCATTTGCCGTGGAAGTCCTTGTTGATGCGGGCACCCCAGATGACGTTGGCGTAGGGGTCCATCTCGCCGGTGATGGTCGTGGCGACCTTGTCGGCGAAGTCAAGCGTCATGTCGGGACCGCCAGTCATGTGTATCAGGCATCCCTGCGCTCCAGTGAAGTCGACCTCCAGCAATGGGTGGTTCATCGCCTCGTTTGCCAGCACCTCGGGACCCTGATTGAGGCTGCCTTCACCC
>JBNGDQ010000007.1:0-14530 GCA_049975285.1 Thermoplasmatota archaeon | reverse complement strand
TGGCGGCGACGTCACCGCTGGACACGATGGTTTTCACGTCCGCATAGTCGAGGTTGATGAGCGACGGCTGGAGGATGGTCTCGGAGATGCCCTTGACGGTCTCAGAGATGAGCTGGTCCATGACGGAGAAGGCCTTGTCGATGGGGAGCGTCGGACAGTAATTGAGCAGACGGTTGTTGTCCAGGATGATCGTCGAGTCACAGTTTTTGCGCAGCCGCTCGAGGCCCTGTTCGGCCCGGAGGACGCGGCCGCGTTCCACCTTGAAGGGAATGGAGACCATGCCGGCCACGATGGCGCCCTTGCGCTTGGCCAGCTTTGCTACCTCGGGAGCCACACCGGTACCGGTGCCACCACCCATCCCTGCAGTGATGAACACCAGGTCGGGCTCCCCGAGTATTTTCTCCATCTCATCGCGGGATTCATCGGCACATTTCTTGGCTACCTCAGGGTAGCCGCCGGCGCCGAGGCCCCGGGTTATGTTTTTGCCGATGAGTAGTTTTTTGTCCGCGTCGATGAGGTCGAGATCCTGCTTGTCGGTATTGATGGCGATGGTCTCTGCTCCTTTGACGCCGATGCGGTTTAGGCGGTTGATAGTGTTGCCGCCTGCCCCTCCGCAGCCGACAACAACTATCTTGGCAACACCGAATTCGTCGCATTCGGCCTGTCGGACGTCGTCTTCTCCATACTGGATGGCATCTTCTATCAATGACTTCATATTATTTTTTCCTCCTTGTAGATAGGCTGGTAGTTTTTTTGGGAAGGCTGGTAGTTGTTAGAGATTATACCCCTCCTATGGTCTCATCGAGTTTGCTGGTGTAGGCCTCCAATTCCTGGATTTTCTTGAGGGTTTCCGCTTTTTCGTAGACCCGCTCGGTGATTTCCTCTATAAGGCGGGAAACCGCGGTACGGACAGCCTCTGAACGGGAGGCGAACTCCCCCAGGCGGATGAAGGTATCGATGGCCCGTATCTGGTGCACGGGCAGGCGGACGGTTACTCGTTGTGTCTCCATGTATCTCCCCTCTAGGCGTGATGACAATACGACGACTTTTTGGCACCGTTTCGCCGACAGACAGCAGCAATCAGATGCCATTGTGTGTCGTTTGTCAGACAAAGTAATACGCTTGTCATTTATAATACTTTCTGTTTTTTCATCCATATCCCCAGATAAAAACAGCCGCAGACCTCCCACCAGACAGCTGCAGCCAGCCTGTCAGACACCACCAGCCGCGCCAGCTATAAATATATTGTTATTTTTTCCGCCAGGCAATCCCGCCTCGGCAGAGATTTTATATAGCAACATGGCGATGGGCCGCCAATGAGTCAGGCCTACCAACTCGTGGCATTCGATATGGACGGCGTCCTCGTCGACATGATAAGCTCCTGGCACCACATCCACGAGTGCCTCGGCACCGACAACACCGACACGGCGGAGGCATACCGCAACGGCCACATCGACAGCCAGGAATTCATGAACCGGGACCTGGCCCTCTGGCGACAGCAGCATACACGGCAGGACATCGCCTCGCTTTTCAGGCACATCGACTACATGCCCGGCATCCACGAAACCATGCAGCAGCTCAGCACCGCCGGCATCACCACGGCCATCGTCTCCGGCGGACTCGACATGCTGGCCGAACGCATCGCCGACGACGTCGGCATCAACCATGTCCTCGCCAACGGTATCAGCCCCGACATGCAGCACGGCATCCTCCGGGTTCCCCCAAAAAAGAAGGATGACGCCCTTCAGGACCTCGCCCGCCGACTCAGCATCCCCATGCAGCGCATCGTGGCCGTCGGCAACTCGAAATACGATGTAGCCATGTTCCAGGTCAGCGGCCTCGGCATCGCCTTCAATCCCTGTGACAAAGAGGTCATCCAGGCCGCCGACGTGACCATCAAAGAGAAAGATTTAACACACATCCTTGAATACATCCTCGGATGAACTACCTGAGCCTCCTGACACTCTTCCTCATAGGCTTGTTCTTCTACATCCTGTACACCATTTTTTACAGCGCCTTCCGGGAGGTCGGCTTCTCCAAGCTCGAGGCAGGCGTCATCGTCTTCGGCTCCCTGCTCGGCGGCGCCTTCAACCTAACGCTCTTCACCTACGACAACTGGACCATCGCCATCAACATCGGCGGCGCCGTCATCCCCATCCTGGTCAGCCTCTACCTGCTCGCAAAGCAGCGATGCGCCTGGCGGGCTCTCCTCGGCCTGGTCATCGTCGCGTTCTTCACGTACAACGTCACCTGGGTGAGCAGCGACGGCGTCACCTCGCCATTCCCCCTCTGGCTGATTCCCCCGGCGGTGGCCAGCATATTCTCCCTGCTGTCCTGCTACAAGCGGCCGAAGCACGCGGCACCCGTCGCCTACATCTCCGGTACACTGGGCGTGCTCGTCGGCGCCGACGTCTTCCATCTCCCGGATATCCTGGCGCTGCCCGCCAGCCGTGAAGTCACGGCATCAATTGGCGGCGCGGCTATCTTTGACATGGTGTTCCTGGCGGGTATCATCGCCGTGCTCATCGACGCGCTCTTCATCGGCCGCCGACCGTAGCTGCTGCGATGGCATCCACAAAGCTTTATATCCGTCAACGTGGTTGCTATGATGGAGGTATATACACATGGCAAAAGTAGCCCGAAAAATGGTGATGGATGCCGGCGTCGATGTCGATGAGCTGGTTGAACTGCTGGTGAAAAATGCTGCCGCGGAGCTGACCACGTATTATTATTACACGCTGCTGCGCGCCAATCTGACTGGACTGGACGGGGAAACCGTCAAAGAAATCGCGGAGACAGCCCGCATTGAGGACCGAAATCATTTCGAGGCGCTGGTCCCCCGCATCTACGAGCTCGGCGGCGAGCTTCCCCGGGACATGAAGGACTTCCATGATGTCTCCGGTTGCCCGCCCGCCTATCTGCCCGACGACCTGGGAGATGTGGATGCACTGCTCGAGGTGCTGGTCGGAGCGGAGCGATGCGCGGTCCAGCAGTATACGAACATCTGCAACATCACGGCCGGCAAGGACCATCGAACCTATGACCTGGCGCTGGCCATCCTGCACGAGGAGGTCCAGCATGAGTCCTGGTTCTCTGAATTCCTGGGAGAAGGACCCTCAGGGCATTTCCTGCGACGGGGTGACACGTCACCGTTCGTATCGAAATTCCTGCGGTAAACCTCGATACAGTAAGCCCATGGCGGAGGTGACAGCATAGCCAGCGTTGTTGACATGCTCCAGACGCTCCACCCGGTACTGCAGGCGCTCGTCGCCACCTGCTTTACCTGGGGGGTCACGGCGCTCGGTGCCGCTACCGTATTTGCGACGCGGGAGGTAAACCAGCGGCTGCTGGACGTGATGCTCGGGTTCGCTGCCGGCGTGATGATCGCGGCCAGCTTCTGGTCGCTGCTTGCCCCCGCCATAGAGATGGCACGGGAGCAGCATCTCCCAATCTGGCTGCCGGCCACGACCGGGTTTCTCCTGGGCGGCGTGTTTCTCCGGGGTATCGACAGCGTGCTCCCCCATCTTCATATCGGGTTTCCGCGCAGCGAAGCCGAAGGAATACAGGCTGGCTGGCGGCGGAGTACGCTGCTGCTGCTCGCCATCACGCTCCACAACATACCCGAGGGGCTGGCCGTCGGCGTAGCCTTCGGGGCTGCCGCCGCGGGAATGCCATCCGCCAGTCTGGCGGGAGCAGCCGCGCTCGCCCTGGGTATCGGCATACAGAATTTCCCTGAGGGGCTGGCCGTGTCCATGCCCCTGCGAGGCGAAGGCATGTCTCGTCTGCGGAGCTTCTGGTACGGGCAGCTTTCCGCGGTCGTAGAGCCTCTATTTGCCGTCCTTGGAGCCGGGGCGGTGCTCGTCTTCCGGCCGTTGCTTCCCTATGCACTGGCCTTCGCCGCCGGCGCCATGATATTCGTCGTGGTGGAGGAGGTGGTACCTGAATCGCAGCGCTCGGGGAACACTGACCTGGCGACGATGGGCGCTATGGTGGGCTTCGCGGTCATGATGACCCTGGATGTCGCGCTCGGCTAGTGGAGCCGGCAGCGATATGGACGGAACTCGTTCCGGCACGTGTACGGGGATCATGACGTGCGGTTAACTATTTAAACAATCGTTACATATATTGGTATGTATAAATATGTGGCTGTCCTCGTGGCCTTGTCGTTGCTCGCAGCTCCCTACACCCTGGTAGAGGGACATCAGCAGAGCAGCAGCATCTCAGCCCAGGGAGACATCGTCAACGTCACGGTAACCCAGACCTGGGAGATGCTCAATAACGAGGAGGGACCACAGTACGTCATAGACGACCGGACCTTCTTTGAATATTTCAATGAGCGCATCGACACGCCGCATCGCAACGATAAACCCATCCTGTTCCCCCTACAGTTGATGGTACAACCCCTGTTCCTGGACATCTTTACCTCCCTCTTTCAAGGCAAGGATATCATCATATACTGCCGCAGCGCGAATAGAAGCTACATTGGAGCGAAATTGTTGCTCGACAATGGATTCCAGGGCATCATCTACAACATGGCCGGGGGCATCAACGCCTGGAAAGCCGAAGGGCTCCCCACCGTCACGGGATTCGGCTTCGGCTCCTAGCACCACGAAAAGATAAGCCCCCCAGGATGATATCCAACAAATGTGGTAACCTCCCATATGACCAGTCCAGCGAGCAGCCAGCTAGCTACCCGACAGGGATAAACATTTATTAACATCGTCGTTTTTCCCATGTATGATAATCGCCGAAGTGGCCATTTTTCCTACCTCTGAGGGAACCTCGGTGAGTCGCTACGTGAAGCGAGCCCTCCAGGTACTGGAGGACAGCGGGCTGGACTACGAGAGCAGCGCCATGGCCACCTGCATCCAGGCGGATACATTACCGGACATATTCGACGTCGTCACACGGATGCACGAGGCCATCCAGGAGATGGGAGCCGAGCGGATACACATCGACCTCCGCGTCGACCACCGCCGGGACAAGGACGCCACGATGCAGTCGAAGCTCAAGGCCATCGGGAAGGACCAAGCATGAGAGACCTGTGGATTGAAAAATACCGGCCGGACCGGCTGGACAACGTCGTCGGTCAGACGAGCATCGTCGATAGCCTGCGCGCCTACGCAGCCTCAGGCAGCATCCCGCATCTGCTCTTCGCAGGGCCAGCCGGCACCGGCAAGACCACCTGCGCCATCGCTCTCGCCAAGCAGATATATGGGGATACCTGGAAGGAAAACTTCGAGGAACTCAACGCCAGCGACGAACGCGGCATCGACGTCGTCAGAGGCAAAATAAAGAACTTTGCCCGGACGGCACCTCTCGGCGAAGCCGAGTTCAAAATAATCTTTCTCGATGAAGCCGATTCATTGACCAGCGATGCGCAGTCAGCGCTCCGCCGTACCATGGAGCGCTATGCGCATATCTGCCGCTTTGTTCTCTCCTGTAATTATTCATCCAAGATCATTGAGCCCATTCAATCCAGGTGCGTCGTGTTCCGGTTTTCACCGCTGGACAACGGGGAGATGCAGCCCTACCTGGAGCGCATTGCCGCCGAGGAGGACCTGGAGATCACCGATGATGGCATGCAGGCCCTGCTCTACGTGGCGGGCGGTGACCTCCGGAAGACCATCAACGCGCTGCAGACCTCGGCCACGCTGTCGCAGCGTATCGACGCCGAGGCAATATATCGGACGACCGCCACCGCGAAACCAGAGGAGGCAAAGAAGGTGATGGAGACCGCGCTGCAGGGCAATTTTATTGCAGCGCGGGAGCTGCTGGATACGCTGCTCATCGAATACGGGCTATCCGGGGAGGACGTCTTGAAGGGGATGCATAGCGCTGTCTTCGATCTACCGGTGCAGGAGAAGACCAAGGCGGATATCATTGAGCGAATCGGGGAGGCGGATTTCCGTATCGTGGAGGGCAGCAACGAGCGGATTCAGATTGAGGCGTTGCTGGCTGCCATGGTCGTCGCGGGGAGACGGCGATGACCCATGTGGAACTGAAGTACATACAGGATGGCGCAGTTGAGCGGCGGGAGTACCAGTGGAATATTTTTCAGGCGGTTCGGGATCGCAATGCGCTGGTGGTGTTGCCCACGGGGCTGGGGAAGACCATCATCGCGGTGCTGGCCCTGGCGTACAAGCTGGAGCAGGGCAGCGTGCTCTTCTTGGCGCCGACGAAGCCGCTCTGTGAGCAGCATGCTGCCTCGATAGAGAAGCTGACGACGGTGGACGACGTCGTGGTGGTGACCGGCGAGGAGTATTCCCCGGAGGAGCGAAAGGATGCCTACCGGAGCGGACGGGTCATCGTGGCGACCCCGCAGAGCGTGGAGAACGACCTCGACCGGGGGGTCAACGTGGGGGATTTCAGCCTCATCGTGTTCGACGAGGCACATCGCGCTGTCGGCCGGTATGCCTACGTGGGCGTCGCCCGGCGCTACTTGCAGCGGGGCACACAGATACTCGGGTTGACGGCCTCTCCGGGCAGTGATTACAAGAAACTGGTGGAAGTGGCGGATAATCTCGGCATCGAGCACGTCGAGGTGCGGACGGAGCGGGATGACGACGTCCGGCCGTATCTCTCAAAACGGGATATGTGGTGGGTGCTCATCGATATGCCGCCGGAGGTGAAGCACATCGCCCGGAGAATCGATGCGCTGTTGAACGAGTTCCTGGCGGAGCTGAAGCAGTACACGAAGCAGGCCCGGTATCTCAAGGCAAGCAAGCTCAGCAAGAAGGTGCTCATCGACATCCAGCGGCGGATGCGCGGGCAGCTCGGCAGCCGAGGGGGAACGCTGTACTCGGCTATCAGCCTGGTCTCGGCGACGATCAAGCTGGCACATCTCAAGGAGATGCTGACCAGTCAGGGCATCGATGCAGCAGAGAACTACCTCGCCAAGATAGAGCTGGATGACTCGAAGGCTGCCGGCCGGATCCGGCAAAAAAAACTGTACCGGGCTATCCGGAGCGAAATCCTCTCAACGGATGCGCGGCAGCCAAAGCTGGAGAAAACCCGGGAGCTGCTCGGAGCGCATTTCCGTCGATACCCCGACGGCCGGGTCATGGTGTTCGCCGAGTACCGGGATACCATCGATTTGCTCACCAAGGATCTCAACGCCATGCCGGGCGTCGAGGCGCGCAAGTTCGTCGGGCAGGCAGGAGGAAGCGGTGACGGCATGAGTCAGGAGGAACAGAAGCAGACGCTGGATGCCTTCGCTGCCGGCGCGTTCAACGTGCTGGTCTCAACGAGCATCGGGGAGGAGGGCATCGATATTCCGGCGACGACGCTCGTCTTGTTCTATGAGCCGGTGCCATCGGCGATACGGCATATTCAGCGCCGCGGCCGCACAGCCCGGGATGGCGTGCCCGGCAATGTGGTCATCCTGATTATGAAGGGCTCCCGGGATGAGGCCTACTACTGGAGCAGCAAAAACAAGGAGAAAAAGATGTACCAGCAGATACTCCGCCTTAAACGAGAGCTCGAGGATACAGCTCAGGCACTGGAGGATGCATCGCCGGAGCAGCCGATGGACACCACGGAGAGCGAGGCATCGACTGCAGGGGAGTCACCGTCGGGGCAGGCGCGGCTGGACCAGTTTACCTGAAAGATACCATAAAGAATATATAGCTCTATATACTCTATATAGTGATGGTACAGGCTACATCGACACAGACCAGACAGGCAGAAATACTCAAAGAGGAACGAGCCAAGGTACAAAAAAGTCTCACCCGACTGGACGACATGCTCGACGAATGCGACGACGAAACAGCGGCAGGACTCGAACAGCTTCGCTCAGCCACCCGGGAACAGCTCGACGAGCTAGAGCAACAACTCGAGCAACTCCGCCAGACATAACGCGCAGCATTAAATAGCCGTCCATCCTTCTTGTATCCATGCCCTCCTGCAGCCAGGCCCTCCATGAATTGTCAGAGATATACGACGAAGAAAGCCGTGACACCTACGTCAGTCTTTACTACGACGGCCGCGACAACCGGTTTCTCCGCCGGCGAACCAAGGCGGTACAGCGAGCGCTCGACGACGCCGAACGAGAAAACTTCGAGGCAACCATGGAACACATCCAGGCATATCTTAAGACACATACAGGGCCAATAGCCATATTCGCCTCCAATCGGCATGACTACTTCTACCCCGTGCAGCTCACCACGCCGCCTGACAATGCGCTCATCGTGGACTCCTCGCCCTACGTGCGGCCCCTGGCGGCATTAGCCGATGAATGGCGGGCGTTTTCCCTGCTCCTGCTCAACCATCACCACGCCCGATTGTACGATGTCTCCTGCAGCGAGGTCGCCGTACAGGAGGAGCTATCCACCCAGATACAGAGCAAGCACAGCAAGGGTGGATGGTCCCAGGCCCGATTCCAGCGCATCCGGACGGGCGCCATCAAACGATTCTATGATGAAGTAGCAGAAGCACTGCCGGATGGACCGCTCATCCTCGCGGGGCCTGGCCAGGCAAAAAACGAGTTCCACAACCAGCTGCCCGGCCATGTTCAGGAACGCGTCGTGGCGGTCATCGACACCGAGATGGACGACGAGCCAGCACTCCTGCAGGCATCCCTCAAGGAGGCATCAGCGCACGAGCAACAGCATCACGAGGAACTGCTGGCAAAGCTCAAAAAAGAAATCCTGACCGACGGGCTGGCCACCTACGGCGTCGACGCCGTGCGGGAGGCAACGCATAACGGGCAGGTAGAGATATTGCTCGTCGAGAAAGACTACCGGCTACCCGGCTGGATATGCGAGCGCTGCCAGCTGGTTCGCCCCGGGAGAGCAACCACATGCAGCAATTGCGGTCAACCGGTATCAAAGGTGGACGTCCTCGAGGAAATCATCGAGTTCGCCGAGCGGACCGACGCCGCCATCGAATTTCTGGACGGAGAGATGCTGCAGGACTTCGGGCACGTGGCAGCGCTCCTCCGCTACACGGTTCAGGGAAACGCGTAGCTGGCAGTGAACGGTTGATGGAAAGATGTCAAACCGAAGAGCACGTCGCCGCTGACCTGACCGTCCAGCGTGATAGTGAAGCTTTTTTGCTTTATCGCGTCGAGGAGCCCGGTGGTCACGTCGACAAGCCGGAGGGTAACCGTCATAGTCTTGGTCGTGGTACCATGCGCCGGTACATCGACCCCGGAAAAACCGCCGTCTCCTACCCGGATGTTGCCGATGGAGACATCGAAATCGACGGTCATGCCGGAGATATCCCGGCCAGCCGTGTTGTACAGCTGTATCTGCATGGTGACGGTGAGCGACGCGTTGAGCAGTATCTCAGAGACAAAGCGGGATGGCAGCGATGCATCCGTGATGGTGACCTCGACGTCCCGGATGGCCGATATATCCTGATAGTAGATGCATCCAGCGCTGGCTCCAACTGCTACGACGGCGATGACGACGACCGCCGCCAGCCAGTGCTGTATTACCATCCCGTCACGCTGTAGACAACGTCCAGCGTGGTGCCATCGCGGTATTCCGTCAGCGCGATGACGTCGTCGCCGAGGTTGGGCTGCTTCGGCGTACCGCAGAGCCGTTCTGCCTCCCGCTGGAGCGTCTCGATGTCCACAATGTCGAGGTCTGAGTCCTGTACCTTTGCTATGAGGTCATCCCGCGCCGGGTTGATGGCAATGCCCCTGTCGGTGACGATGACGTCGACGACGTCGCCCGGGGTGGACACCGTGGTAACGCGTTCCCTGACGACGGGGATACGCCCCCGGACCAGCGGAGCCAATATGACAGTGACATCTGAGCCCGAGGCGGCATCCTGATGACCGCCGATGCCGTGGAGCAGCATGCCATCCGAGTGCGTGTTCACGTTGACGTTGAAGTCGACATCGACCTCCGTGGCACCGAGGAAGCAGGCGTCCTGCCGGTCGACGATGCAGCCGCCGGTGTGCGGGTCCCCGAACATGATATGCGGTACCTCCATGTGAGCCATGTTGGTCCGGAGGGACTCCGCCGCCTTGAGGTCGAAACTCTGCGCGTCCAGGATGGCATTGATGGTGCCGTCCTCCAGCATGTCGACCACGAAGCCCGTAACGCCGCCCATGACGAAGTTACCCGTGATGCCATGCTCCCGCATGTAGTCATGCAGGAACTTGGTGACCGCCAGTGAGGTCCCCCCGGCACCCGCCTGGAAGGCAAAGCCATCCGTGAGGATACCCATCTCCGCGAAGAGCTGGACCACGTGCTCCGCCATCAACAATCGGGAGGGACTCCGGGTGATCTCCATCGTGCCGGTCTTGATGCCGCTGGGGTCCCCGATGGAGTCCACCTTGACGACATAGTCCACCCAGGTCTGCGAGATGGAGACCGGCGTCACCGGGTACGGCTGCAGATTATCCGTCACGACGACAACCCGGTCAGCATACATGGCATCCGCGTAGGGAAAACCCATAGCGCCGAACGCGGACTCACCCAGGCAGCCGTTACAGTTCCCGTAGTCATCGGCAATCGGAGCCGCCAAAAACGCCACGTCGACGTGCAGATCCCCGGAGGCCAGCGCCCGGGCCCGGCCACCATGGGAGCGAAGCACGTTGGGCTCCTTGAGTTTGCCGCCCTGCGATACAAACGCGCCGACAGGGCCGTTCATGCTTCCATGGATGGCCGAGACGACGCCGTCCTTGATGTGCTGGATGAGCGGCTCATGGACGGGAAACAAGGCTGACGGGGCCAGCGTGATGTCTTTGATGCCCATCCGGGCCAGCTCCTGGACCACCAGGTTGACGACCGCGTCGCCGTTCCGCATGTGATGATGGAACGAGATGGTATCGCCGTCCTCGATGCCTGTCTTCTTGATAGCCTCTCGAATGGAGTCGAGGAACTTTGTATCTCCAGGATACGTGGATTTGAGCGGCGGGCCGTACCGTCGCCCCGAGGGACGGGTGGCAAACGCCCCCTGGTAGGGCTGCAGCTTCCTTCCTGCTATCTCCTCTGGAATATCGCGTCCAACCGCGTTTTGCATGAAAAGCAGAATGTGAACGAGATTTAAAGAGGTTATGCTATCCAGCGCAGTCAACAAGGCGGCCGACACGCTCCGCCAGGTCTATCCACTCCAGGAACGAGTTGCAGGCCGCTCGCAGGTGCGCAGCATTCTCGGCTCTGATGGCCACTTGGAGCTCGTCGCCGCTGCGCGAAACGGCGACGGCGGCGCGGGGTACGTCCTCCTGCCCGACCGCGGTGGCAAGCAGCCTCGCCTGGGGGCTCCGGACGATGATGGAGGCAGTATGCATTACCGAGCCTTGAGTTTCTTGGCCACGGTGCCTCGTTCCTTGTAGAACAGTTTACCGCCGCAGATGGGGCACTTGATGCCCATCTTTTCCGGGTCGATGTCCACGGTCCGGCCGCAGCGTCCACAGCGATAGGACGGCATTATTCCTCCTCAGCCAGCACGCTCTTGATCGTCTTCTTCGCCTCGATACCAGCGTCCGTCTGCGGGATGTAGGCCCCTCCGGCCATCTTGGCGCCGCATTTACGGCAGACCCAGACGCCGGTTCCCTCCCGTGTCACCTTCTTATGACCGCACTGGGGGCAGGGATACGCCTGGCGTTGCTTCTGGTCTATCTTTTTGTACTTGTTTCGGGCTTTGACGCCGTACCGGGCGCCGAACTTGCCGGTGCCCCCTGCCTTTTTAGTCCTTTTTGCCATAGGATTCCTCCAGCTTCTTTCGCAGCTCAGGGGCCAAAGAAATCGTCTCCTTTATAGTTTTTTGGACTTCTTCGACCTTGAAGCTACCGCTCAGACCCTTCTGCATAGCCCGGATGTCACCGTTCTTGTCCACGGCAACAGTCAAGCGGGCGTCAGCGACCTCGTCCTCGTCCAGCGATGGATCAACGACGACGGTATCATTGTACTTGACCCAGGTGCAGCTCACCGGCGGATCGTCCACCGGCAACGGTACATCGTCGCCACGGTCGTATCGCTCGTTGGGGATAACCGAGGTCTGCAGGGCAACGGACGCCGCAAATGAGCAGGCGTCAAACAGGTTGCCGTCGTAGTCCAGCACGTCGATATCGATGAACACTATCCAGGCTTTCTCGCCGGGCTCGATACACAGCTCTTCAAGGGCAATAGTATTGGATTCCCGGATGCCGCGGTCGACGACCCGAGCCAGCTCGGTAGCGCGCTCACGTGGGGGACCATGCTCGAAAACCGGCGATGCAAGCGGGTTGAGCTCAACCGTAGTGACAATGGCTCCTGCATCGGGCTTATCCGGGTATGGCTCGCCCTCGATCATCTTGACGCCGGCGACCACCAGCGTGTTTCCGATGCGGACCTTTGCCGACCCCTCCGCCATGTTGATGAAGTCCGCCTCTATCTCGATGGGGCGGTACTCGTTCGCCTTCCTGCCATCCGGCCGTTTTCCCTCTTTCGCCAGACGATACAGGTAATCTCGCTTGATACAGGCAATGCTGTTTGGTTCGCTCATTTTTATTCCTCCTCAAATGTCTTATATTTGGCCAGCAGCGCCTCTTTCTGCATCTCTGCTATCTGCCGGCAGCCGTGCATGGCCAGCTCCAGCGCCTCGTCGATCTCCTCCGTCGTCATGTGACCGTCCATCTGCAGCAGCAAAATATCCCCGGTTCTGGGTGCGATCGCAATCGGCATATCAGCCTGGCCTTTCATATCTTCGGTGCCCACTAGGTCGAGCACGACAGTATCGCCCGCCTTACCCGCGGCGCAGGCAACCGGGATGTCCCGCATGGGGATACCCGCATCGGCCATGGCAACGGCAGCAGCAGTGATACCAGCACAGCGGGTGCCCGCATCTGCATCCAATATCTCGATTTCCACCTCAATGGATGCCCGGGGGAACATCTCCACCAGGACCACGTTTTCCAGTGCCTCCGACGTAATCTTAGATATCTCGCGGCTCCGGCGGTCCGGTCCCGGACGCTTCCGGTCACTCACGCTGAACGAGGCCATGTTGTATTTCGCCTCGATGATAGCCTTGCGAGGATCCTGGATATGCCGAGGGATGGCCTCCTTCGGCCCATACACGGCGGCCATCACCTTGTTGCCACCCCATTCAAGATAACATGAGCCATTGGCCCGGTACAGCGGCCCCGCTTCGATTTTTATGGGCCGCAGTTCATCACGTTTTCGTCCATCCGATCGTTTTCCATCTTTCATTAACTCCATTTTATTCACCTTCATTCTCTAGAAACGTAGCTATTTCATCGGTCAGCCCCTGTTTATGGGCCTCCCGCTCTATCTTACGGATTGCCTCCACCAGCAGGGCTATCTTGTCGTCGTCACCCTTTATCCAGACGCGGCCGTTCTGACCGACGAATATCCAGCAGCCGGTCTTATCCCGCAGCATCGACACCATTGAGCCGTTGCGGCCGATGACCCGCGGCACCTTGGATGCCTGTATATCGACGACGATGCCCTCCTCCACCTTGCGGTAGTGCTTGCCCCGCATGGAGACATCTATCTTTCCAATCTCGTTGACCCCGGCTACGTTCGCCATGATGACGTCGCCGATGTTGAGATACTTCGCGGTGGCGCCAAACTCGACGTGCCAGGGAACCTCTTCAACTCGTAGCATGGCGGGATAGGGAGCATTGATGTCCACCATCCAGTTCATCTTGGATACCTCCTCGATGACGCCGATGACCGTGTCTCCCTCCACCGGGTCGTAGATGCCGGACAGCGGGATGACGTTGACGTATCCTGAACGCTCGTCCAGGATGCCGAGACGATAGGCATAGATGTCATTGCCTTCCTTGTACGCGCCGCGGCCTGGCTTGTTCTCATCCAGGGACCCTATCTTGTTTCCGGGAATTACTATCTTACGTGTTTCACTCATATTCTCTCCTCTACAATTATTTTATAAGTCGGGTTTCAACTTCTCCTTTCGTGACACTGTTGAGCTTGTCGTAGAGTTCACTCTGCATACCGGCCGGCAGCTCAATCCGGCATTTGAACGAGCCGTCGGACAGCCATTCCTCATGCCTCATGGTACCGATGGACTTCACCTGCCCGTAGGCCTTGCCGGCATACTTGGGAGGAATCTTAACTTCGACCTCGACGTTCTCCGTCGAGATAGGGATGATGGGACGAATGGCATCGATGGCGTTCTTCACCTGCTCATCGATAGGCGTAAACGCGTCGACATGGAAGCTCGCCTCCTCCAGAGCTCGCTCGATGCGGTCCTTCGGATGCGGCATGTTGGTCTGCGGGTTCATCGAATTCCGGGCAATGATGTCGATGAGCTTGTTGTACTTGCGCTCCCGCATGGCTCGACGCTGTGCCGTGGTGAGCTGGATGTCCCCGTGCTTGAGGATGTACTCCGCCACGTGCTCGAGGTCCGTGGTCTCGAAGACCTCGGTGAGGGCTTCATCGGAGGCCTTGGTACCCTTGTTGGCGTCCTTGAATATATGGTCGGCGGCGAGATGCTTCGTGACGGTGATGTCTTTGCCGTCCACGAATTCCTCCGCTGCCTTGGGATCGATGAGGATTTCGAAGTGCATGCCCTCTCGCTCGTAGCGAGCGATCACTGCCTCATCCAGGGA
>JBNGDQ010000006.1:21381-26472 GCA_049975285.1 Thermoplasmatota archaeon | reverse complement strand
GACCGCACTTTAACATGGTTAAAGCCATGCTGTACTTGAGGGAGGCAATAATTAAATGAGGGCTTCGTATTGAGGGATATGCAGTACAAGATAGCTGGTGATAATCTACAGATTGTAACCCTGGAGCTCGATACGGGGGAAAAAGTGTACGGGGAAGCCGGCTCCATGGTCTACATGTCCCCCAACGTGGAAATGGAGGCCAAAACCCGCGGCGGCATCCTCAAGGGAATCGGCCGGAAGCTAGCCGGGGAAACGTTCTTCATGACCGAGTTTTCCTCGGCGGGCGGCACCGCCATCGTCGCCTTCGCCGGCAACGCCCCCGGGAAGATACAGGCAGTCGACCTGTCCACAGGCACCGATTTCATGGTCCAGAAGGATGCATTCCTCTGCGCTGAGGACGACGTCGACGTCAGCATCGCGTTCCAGAAGCGACTGGGCGCCATGTTCTTCGGCGGTGAGGGCTTCATCATCGAGCGCCTGTCGGGCGATGGCACCGTCTTCGTGCACGCCTGCGGTGACTTCGTCGAGATGGAGCTCGACGCCGGGGAACGAATCAAGGTTGACACTGGTTGCGTGGTGGGCTGGGAAGCATCCGTGGACTACGACATTGAACGCGTCAAGGGCATCAAGACCATGTTCTTCGGTGGTGAGGGTCTCTTTCTCACCCGGCTGCAGGGGCCGGGTCGAGTCCTGTTGCAGTCGATGACGCTGCACAATCTGGCCATGGCGCTGGCGCCATTCCTGCCTCAGCAACAGCAGACCTCTGGCAGGTCTGGTGTGCTCGGGACGATGCTCGACGAGACTCTGGGGCGGTGATGTTTCTGCTGCTGCGCATTGGAGCTGCACTGTTTGCGGCCCTGGCGGTCTTCTTCCTGTTCTTTGTCGCCATGCTGGTCGTCGCCGTCGTGTTATTCATCATCGCCGCGGTGCTCCTCGCTGTCTACTTCCTCGTGACAAAAAAGCCGGAGGTCGAGCATGATGGCTCCTGGACGCTGGACAAAGTCCAGGAGAAGAAAGACTAGAGGAGCCCTCTTCGCTCCAGCTCAGCGGCTATCTGGTCCACTGCCTCCTCCACCTGGGCTTGCTTCCGGGCGCCGGTGCATACTAGCTTCCCCGAGCTGAACAGGAGCATGACGACCCGGGGCTCCTCCAGCCGGTACACCAGCCCGGGGAACTGCTCCGGTTCATATTCCACTTTTTCCAGGCCGAGAGCCAGTGCGATGGCATGGAGATTGAGATTGGCGCCGAGGCTCGCCGAGGCAACGATGTTCTGCACCTGTATCTTTGGGTCGTCCCGCACGTCTGCTCCCGCCGACGAGGCCATGTCTATGACCTTCTGTATGGCCTGCTGGACGTCCTCCGTGGTCTTGCCGCCGGTGCATACCACCTTGCCGCTCCGGAAGAGCAGCGCTGCGGTCTTGGGTTCGGTGAGGCGGAGCACCAGCCCGGGGAACTCCGCCGGGTTGTAATCGCTTTCCGGGAGAGCCGCTGACAGAGCGGCCAGGTCAAGCTCAGGGGCAATGGTAGTGGAGGCGACCATGTTTTCTATTCTGATATCTGCCATATGTACGCACCTCAAATAACTTTAAATAGTATATAAAGTAAATTTATAAATGTTCGTATCATTTATACAAACCGGTATTACAATGTTCATATATCCTGGTCTGCATCTTGAAATGGAGGTGACAGTGACGCCTGGCCGCCATATATCACATCTGGCGATACATGACGGGATTCCCAGCCGGGTCGTACACATCCATGCATCCTGAACAGGCATCCTGGCCTCGAAAAGCATACGCCTACCTACGGATGACCAGGCCGGAGCTCGGCGTCATGGCTATCGTCAGCGTGTACATCGGCGCCGGCGGTCCCTCTGTCTCCATGGACCTCCTGCTGGCCATGCCCGCTATCTTCCTGATAACCGGCGGCAGCATGGCATTCAACGACTACTTCGACCGGGACCTCGACCGCGTCGCGCATCCAGCTCGCCCGATTCCCGCCGGTATCCTGCTCCCCCGGGAGGCACTCTGGTTCTCCCTGGCATCCTTCGGCATAGCCCTGGTGTTATCGCTGCTCATAAATCCCTGGTGCCTGGCCCTGTCCATCTTCGGCGTCGCATTTCTCGGACTCTACGAGACACGGTTCAAGCAGCGAGGGTTCATGGGCAACGTCGTGGTGGCGATGCTCTCCAGCCTGGCGTTCATCTATGGTGGTGCAGCTGTCGGGCGTCCCGGGCAGGCGGCGGTGCTCTCCCTGATAGCCTTCTTCGTCATCCTGGGGCGAGAGATCCTGATGGACACCCGGGATATGTCGGCGGACACCGTCCGGCGGGTGACGCTTCCCATGCGTATCGGGCAGCGCGCCGCCGTCAGAGTCGGCGGTGCCTTCGCTGCGGTTACCATCCTGCTGACTCCGCTCCCCGTGGCCTGGGGCATCCTCAGCCCATGGTATCTCACACTGTTCATCCCCGCCGATGCCCTCCTAGGCTACGGCATCTTCCTGTCCCTGGAGGATGTGGAAAACGCCGGCTGGACATCTGACCTGTTCCGCATCGCGATGGCACTGGCCGTCGGCGGCTTCCTGCTCGGCGTCGTCCTGTAGGCCGGAAAGCCACGTTTTTAAACCATGGGCTGTTATCGGTCCATGAAGGTCGTCGCGTTCAATGGAAGCCCCCGCCGGGAGGGCAACACGGCGCTGCTCCTCAAGACAGTGCTGGCAGAACTGGAGAAACATGACATTGACACCGAGATGGTATCCCTGGCCGGTGAAACCATACAGGGCTGCACGGCCTGCTACCAGTGCTTCAAGACCAAGGACCAGCGCTGCATCATCGACGACGTGGTCAACGACTGCATAGAGAAGATGCACGGGGCGGACGGCGTCATCCTGGCCTCGCCCACCTATTTCGCCAATGTCTCCCCGGAAATCAAGGCGCTCATCGACCGGGCGGGTATGGTAGCCCTGGCCAATGATGCCATGCTCCAAAGAAAGATCGGGGCCGCCGTGGTCGCCGTCCGGCGGGCGGGAGCCATCCATGTCTTCAACTCCATCAATCATTTCTTTTTTATCACCCAGATGATCGTGCCGGGTTCATCCTACTGGAACCTCGGCATCGGCCGAAATCCCGGAGACGTCGCCGACGATACAGAGGGCCTGCAGACGATGCGAACCCTCGGGGCAAACATGGCCTGGCTGCTCCACCGGCTGTACGACTAACCACGCAGCGGCAATGCAATATATTTATAAATAATCGTATGATATGGAACCATGAAAAAGCTATTGGTTTTGTTCGCCATCGGCATCTTTGTGGCACCAGCGCTTCTCACCACTGCCCCGGCGGCCGCTGACGATTCACCCGACATGGTCACCGCGGAGATAGAACACATCAGTCCCCTGGGGACCCAGGTCCGCACCATCACGCTCAACGCCGACGAGGCAGCAGCAGTCGAACGGGACATCGCCAACGACAACATCGACAGCGCGATGGCCCGGCTGGGCATCAACTTCGACTTCGGGTTCTCCAACCTCATATTCAGCTACGGGAAGGGAGACGTCTACATTCCCATGGCCCGGGACTGCGGATTGCTCAGCCCGGAGAACGGCTTCATCTTCCGGTTTGTCTTCCGGCCGATATTCTTCAACTATCACGCCGGCGGCATAACCATGGTCAAGTTCGGCGCCAACTATTTCTGGAAAGGCCAGACGTTCCGAGACTTCGGATTCATGCTGGGCGACCAGGCCGGCATGATGATGGGCTTCTACGGCACCCACATCAAGATCCCCTGGCTCCTCCGCCCGGATACCCATATCTTCATCGGCGGCAACCTGCTCACCGTCGGCTACAACAAGTTCCTCTAGCCAGAACGGCTAGCGGTCATGCCGCATGCCCCAGGGCGCCCATACGGCTCCCTGCAGGCCACCCATGATGAGTAATCCGATGATGAACACCGCGATATTCTGATAGATGCTATAGTCATCAGCATAGAAGTACAGCCACACGATCAGCAACAGCAGCGCAACCGGCACGCTCACGGCTGAAAAAACAACCCGCCACCGGAACCCCTTCACGTTCATCATCCGTACCTCTTCCGGTTTCCGCCGCCATCCCCATATCGTCCACGGGATGCCGAGCAGCCCGCCTACCACCAGCAGCGACAGCAGCAGGACAGCCACGTTCTGGTAGCCCGAATAACTAGATGCATAGAACAGCAGCCACACGAGCAGAAACACCAGCCAGCCCACCCCGCCGAGGATGGACACCGACACCCGCCAGCCCATGCCCGCTTCAACCTGCCCGCCCGGCCAGTCATCCTCCCACCGGTCCTCTATGCCCTCCAGGGGGTCAGGATCCGTCATGCTGTACCTCTCGGATGAAGCGCTCCACGGCGGGACGCCACTCCTCCTTTTTTATCATCGCCCGGCTGACAGCCAGCGTCGCCACGGGCGACTGCCCGCAGCAATTCTCCATGTCCGTAAACGTCTGAGCCGTCTTGTCACCCCCGGCGGTACAGAAAAACGCTACCTCCGGCAGTGCATCCCGATGCATTTCAAGGAAGCTTCGCACCGGCGTCGACATCGTGCCACCCCACACTGGTGTCCCAATGACGACGAGGTCGAAATCACCCGGGGTATGCTCCAGCGGCTCCAGCTCCGTGGTCGATCCCTTGGCGGCCTGCTTCCCCGAGCGCAGCAAGCCCAGCAGACCGGAGCGCTTCACTCCGTCATTGACCTTCTCGGCGGGACAGGACAACGCCTCGGCCAGCTCTTCGGCTACCATCTCTGTGTTCCCCGTCCGTGAATAATAAATGACCAGGGCGTCCATGTGCCCTATGTAACCTGTGAGAGTATATAAATTGATATCTTGGTCACTAGAGCTAAAAACCGTAAGCTTTTAAAGAGGAAACTGGATTACCCTCCGATGTTTGCTTTCATAGGGACCGCTGTTTTCTGCTTTGTCGTGTGGCTTGCCCTCACGTTCAACGGCCAGCTCTGGGGGATCGACGAGGTCATCGCCGGAGTTGTACTGTCCATGATTGCCGGCGCGGCAGGGCGCAGTATCTTCGTGAAGGATTTCAAGCTGGCGAACCCGAA
>JBNGDQ010000006.1:0-21281 GCA_049975285.1 Thermoplasmatota archaeon | reverse complement strand
CCGGCGCGGCAGGGCGCAGTATCTTCGTGAAGGATTTCAAGCTGGCGAACCCGAAACGATGGCTCTTGTTCATCGTATACCTGTTCCCGTTCTTCTACGAGATGGCAAAGGCCAATCTTGACGTCGCCTACCGAGTCATCACGGGCCGGATTAAGCCAGGTATCGTCAAGATTACACCGGGCTTGGAGAGCGACGAGGCCATGACCATGCTCGCCAACTCAATTACGCTGACGCCGGGGACGCTGTCCGTGGACATCGACGGCGGCGACCTCTACATCCACTGGATCAACGTCGACGATGCAGCCCTGCAGGAGATGCCGCGGCCCTGCACGCCAATATGCGCCAAGTTCCCCAAATGGGCTCGGAGGGTGGCAGAATGATAGACATGTATGATCCCTTCATGATAGCGCTCCTCGTGCTATCTATCTCGGTGCTCGTGGCGCTCATCCGGGTTATCCTGGGCCCGACGGCGCCTGACCGCATCGTAGGGCTGGATACCATTAATACTATTGTCATCGTGTCGATGCTGGCGTTTGGTGCTGCGACGCTGGAGATCATCTATATCGATGTGGCTATCGTCTATGCGGTGCTTTCCTATATTACTACGCTTTTCGTGGCTAAGTATCTGGAAGGAGGGGAAATATGATTGAATGGGTCATCTACGTATTCCTGGGCATTGGACTGTTCTTCAACCTGCTGGCATCGCTGGGATTGCTCCGCTTCCCGGATGTCTACACCAGGCTGCATGCCGGCACGAAGTGTACGACGTTTGGGGCTATCTTCCTGGCGGGTGCCGTGATCGTCTACGGGGCCTGGCGGTACTATGACGGCGATACCGTGATGCTCAACATGTCGATTCATGCGCTCATCGCGCTGGTCGCCATCCTGATAACGAATCCGACGGGTGCTCATGCCATCGCCCGGGCGGCGCATCGCAGCGGTGTGATGCCCGCGCAGGCAGTGGTGGATGATCTGTCACCGGAGCAGCCGACGGCCGCTGAGACTGAGGAGTTCGAAGAGGGGGGAGACGATGATGTGGAGTGATCTCATCCATATCGCGGTGCCCATTCTGATGGTACTCGCCGCCATCGTGGCTATCCTGCTGCGGGATCTGCTCGGGGCGGCTATCGCTCTGGCGGCGATGAGTCTGCTGCTGTCGCTGGAGTTCTATATTTTGCATGCACCCGACGTGGCTATCGCTGAGGCGGGTATCGGGGCCTGTATCACGACGGCTATCATCGTCCTGGCTATCCGGCATACGGAGCGGATGGAGGGTGAGGCTGAGCCAGTTGAGCAGCCCGAGCCAGTTGAGGAATCCTTCGAGGAGGGAGGTGAACTATGAGGAAGCTAGCTGCCCTGGTATTTGTGGTATTCATGGCGTTCATGTTTATCACCGTGCTGGAGCTCCGTGACTTCGGGGAGCCCCCGTCGGAGATGGACGACTACATCATAGAGAACGCGCAGAATGAGACCGGTGCCAACAACGTGGTGACCTCTGTCGTGTTCGACTACCGGGGTTTTGATACCCTCGGGGAGGCAACGGTGCTGTTTACGGCGGTGGCGGGTGTCATGGCATTGTTCAGGCGGAGGGATACCCATGAGTGATCAGTCGGGTCTCTCGCCGATAGTGCGTACCGTCGCGGCGTTGATATTCCCGTTTATCCTGATTTTTTCGTTCTATGTCATCATGCACGGGCATCTGACCCCGGGCGGCGGCTTTCAGGGCGGTGCCATCGGTGCCTCGGCCATCGTGATGCTCATCGTGGCCTATGGGGCCATGCGCACGGAGAAGCAGGCCAGTGAGGGGACGCTGTCCATGCTGGAGAGCTTGGGCGGTCTGACCTTCGTGATCGTCGGCCTGCTGGGTCTTGTGCTCGTCACGGAAACCTTGCTGGCGAACTTCCTGGCTGACACCTCCTATATCTTTGGGGAGCTACCCTCGTTTGGCTCCAACTCGGGTATCCTGAACTCTGGCGGCACGCTGCCGATTCTCAATCTGGCGGTCGGCATGAAGGTCATCGGGGGTCTCGCCGCGGTGGTGCTCGCTATGGCTATGGCATCAAAGGAGGATGAACCATGATACACAATATTCCCTACATTGCGGTCATTGCGCTCATCGCCATCGGGCTCTTCGCGGTCCTGTTCAAGCGTAATCTTATCAAGATTGCCATCGGTCTGACTGTCGTGGAGGCAGGCGTCAACCTGTTCCTTATCACGCTGGGCTACCGGAAGGACGGCGTCGCGCCCATCTATACGAATCTACCGGAGGGCGTGTCCATCCCGGGCGGCATGGTGCTGCCCGTCCCGCAGGCGTTGACGCTGACGAGCATCGTCATCGGCGTGGCCATCCTGGCCTTGATTCTCTCGCTGGTCATCAAGATATATCGACATTATGGCACGCTTGACGCGACCAAGATACGGAGGTTGAGAGAATGATGGATGATTTGCTTATGCATGCCCCGGCGTTGCTCATCGCGCTGCCGTTGCTCGGCGCGTTCCTCACGCCGCTCATCGACCGGGTGAACAGCAAGGCGCGCTCCGCCTGGGTTATCCTTGTCTTGATCGTCACCCAGGTCATCATGATGATGTTCGCCTGGGACGTGTTTACCCAGGGGACGCACATCTATACCATGGGGGCCGCTGACCCTGCGACGACGATTCCGGTGCAGGCAGCGGTGCCCGTCCGCATCGTCCTCGAGGTGGACGGCATGAGCGCCTTTATGGGTCTCATCAGCTGCACGGTGGCACTGGCCGCCGCGGTATATTCCCTGTCGTCCATGAACCGGGAGAGCGGGCAGGGCCGCTTCTTCACGCTGCTGTTGCTCATGACGGTGGGTATGCTCGGCCTGGAGTTCACGGGTGACATGTTCAACTTGTTCGTGTTCCTGGAGATTCTGTCGATTGCCTCAGCGGGTCTCATCGCCTTCCAGTTTTACCGGGGTGAATCCGTGGAGGGCGCCTTCAAGTACATCGTAATCTCGACGCTGGCGGCCCTGATGGTCCTGTTCTCGATAGGCCTGTTCTACGGGCAATATAATGTCTTGAATCTTGCCGCGCTGGCCAACGCATTAGAGTTTGGATTCCTGGATAAGCTGGCGCTGGGATTGCTCGTGGCTGCCTTCGCCATGAAGTGCGGGGCGGTGCCCATGCACATGTGGAAGCCGGATGCGTATCAGGCAGCGTCCGCTCCAGTGGCGGCGCTGCTGGTGGCTGGCGGTCAGGCGGGTATCTATGCCTTGTTCCGGGTCTGTTTCACACTCTATGGGGCGACGCTGGATGCCTCGCTCATCGGGATACTCCTGGTGGCGCTGGGATTGCTCTCTATCTTTGTAGGAGTCACCATGGCGCTGCTCCAGGTGGACCTCAAGCGGCTCATCGGGTACGCAGCGGTGGCCGAGGTGGGATACATCCTGCTCGGTGTGGGCGTCGGCCTCTACGAGATGGCGAAGGAGCAGATAAGCGATTTCGGGGTACAGGCGCTCCAGGGCGGCGTCTTCCATGTGTTCAATGATGCGCTGGATGTCGGGCTTTTGTTCCTAGTGGCTGGCGCTGTCATCTATGCCACCCGGGAGAGCAACATGAACAAGCTGGGCGGACTGGCGCATTCGATGAAGTATAGCAGTATTTTCTTCCTTATCGGTCTGGCAGCCGTCTCGGGTCTGCCGCCGTTGAATGGCTTTGCCTCGAAGCTGCTCATCTATGAGTCGGTGTTCCGGCTGAGCCCCATCCTGTCCATCGTGGCTATCCTGGCGAGTATCCTCATGCTGGCTATCTTCGTGAAGATATTCCACGCTGTCTTTATGGGCCCCCGTCTGTCGGTGACTCCAGAGCGGGATGTACCGCGGAGTATGCTGTTGGGAATGGCTATCTTGGCTGCGGCTATTATCTTTATTGGTCTCTTCCCGGACTGGATGCTGAACAACGTGGTGCAACCAGCGGCGCAGGCGTTGCTTGATCAAGCAGGCTACATCGGCTCGGTGGGAGGTGTATAGCTATGGTATTTGACACCCTGGAAAGCGTCGGCGGCTACTGGTCGCCCCTCGTCTGGATCATCGCCGTCATCGTAGCCGGGCTCGTCGCCTACATCCTGTGGGGGCTGGGCAGCAAACAGCAGCAGGGCGGCGAACAGGGCACGCCATTTTTATCGGGTCATCCTGGTCCGTCGAAGGAGGAGGCGCACGTCAGAGCGGACAATATGTACTGGGGATTCACGGAGGCGTTGCAGGGCTACTATACGGCCATGAAGCGGATACATACCGGGGTCATCAATGACTATGTGCTCTGGTTCATCGGCATGGCGGCACTGTTTTTCATTCTCATCATCGTCCCGGAGGTGATACTATAGGTCTGAACTCGTTCAAGCGATCACTCTGGGTGTTCCACGTGAACAGTGGCTCTTGCAACGGCTGCGACATCGAGATCGTGGCGGCGTTGACGCCGCGTTATGACGTGGAGCGCTTCGGCATCAAGCTGGTGGGAACGCCACGGCATGCCGACGTGATCTTGTTCACGGGTCCCATTACTAATGATATGGCGGACAAAGTCAGGCGCATATACGAACAGACTCCGGATCCCAAGGTTGTGTTGCTTGTGGGCAGCTGCGGTATCACTGGCGGCGTGTTCCATGAGTCCTATCACCTGGCGGGACCGCTCAACAAGATTGTCCCGGAGGCGACGTGTGTCTATGTCCCCGGCTGCCCGCCCCGCCCGGAGGCGATTATTGACGGCGTGGTCAAAGCCTGGAAGCATCTGGAGGAGGCGTCACAATGAACATCGATGAAGTCAAAGCAATGCTGGAAGCACATGACCTCGAATACGAGGTGACAACGACAACGGCGGGCGTCCGCACCCCGATGGAGCGGCACACCGTGTGGGTCGACGTTGACCGTGAGGAGATGCACGACGTCGTCGCCATGATGATAGATGAAGCAGAGGAGTTTCCGCATTTCTCCGTGATATCGCCCTCTGATGCAGGCGACAGCATGGTATACAATTACCATTTCACGCTTAATTATGGCGAGTTCTGCGGCGAGGTCGTCATCACGCTGCGGGTATCCGCGCCTAAAAACGATCTCTGGGTACCGACGCTCACTGATCTCATTCCAGGCACAGAGTTCTCGGAGCGGGAGGTCATCGAGATGACCGGCGCCGACGTCAGAGGCCTGAAGGACAAGCGTCACCTGTTCCTGACGCCGGACTTCCCGGAGGGTGTGTACCCCTGGCGGCGTGATGAGACCGGAGCAAAGGAAACCAACAAGCTCTATGAGGGGTGGAAGGAATGAAGTACAAGATACCCATCGGCCCGGTGCATCCGGCATTGAAGGAACCCATCACGATTACCTGTGAACTCGACGGCGAGAAAATCGTCGGCGTGGACGTGACAGCCAGTGAGAACCATCGCGGCATCGAATGGATCGGCATGCATCGCAACAATCCAGTGCAGTCCATCTACGTGGCGGAGCGCATCTGCGGTATCTGTAATCTCTGTCATCCTGCCTGTCTGATTATGCCCGTGGAGGAAATCGCGGGGATCGAGGTGCCCGACCGCGCCGAGTATATCCGGGTCATCGAGGGTGAGCTGGAGCGTATTCACTCGCATCTGCTGTGGGCCGGCGTGGCCGCCCACGAGCTTGGATTTGATACGTTGCTACATTATGTGTGGAAGGTCCGCGAGCACGTCATGGACATCCTGGAGCTGGTCAACGGCAACCGGGTCACCAAGGCTATCATGATGTATGGTGGCGTCCGGCGGGACATCCCAGAGGAGAAGGTACCCAAGATAAAGGAGATGCTGGATGAATACCGCCGGTTGTTCGGCAAAATCGCGAATCTATTCCTGGATGACAAGACCATCAAGATGCGGACGCGTCACATCGGTATCCTCACTGAGGAGGATGCCCTGCGGCTCGGGGCTGCCGGTCCTACGACGCGGGCCAGCGGCGTCAAGAAGGACGTCCGGCAGGATGTCCCCTACTTTGCCTATCCCGATTTCAATGTGGAGGCCATCACGCCGGATATTCTGACCGGCGAGGTCGTCGGTGACACCTACGACCGCATCGTGGTGCGATTGCTCGAGGTCAAACAGTCCCTGGACATCATCGAGCAGGCGCTGGACGACATGCCGGAGGGTGACATCATGAGCGAGGAAAAGATTCCCAAGCTGCTCTCCCAGATAAAGAAGGCCGAGGGCGAGGCCATCGGACGGCATGAAGCACCGCGCGGCGAGGACATCCACTATGTCAAGCTCGTATCGGGCATGGATAACCTGCACACCTGGAAGGTGCGGGCTCCGACGTACAGCAACCTGATGGCGTGGCGTCCCATGCTGATGCATGAACAGATTGCGGATATTCCCATCGTCGCGGCGTCCATCGATCCCTGTATGTCCTGCACGAACCGTGCCGTGGCCGCGGACGGCTCGACATTCAACGCGGATAAGCTGCATGAATTGTCTGTCGAGAAGACACGGAGGCTGATGAAATGAACGCTGAGATATTGTTTGAGACAGTCATCGGTACGCTGGGTATAACGGTTTTCGCGCTCTTCTTTGGCCTGTACTATAAGGGTTTCGACCGGAAGATAGCTGCGCATATGCAGAACCGGATCGGGCCGCCTCTGCGGCAGCCGTTCTGGGATGTCGGCAAGCTGTTGATGAAGAACAGCATCGTGCCGGATAACGCTGTCGGGTGGATATATCATGCGGCTCCGGTTGTCTGTCTCGCTGCCTCGATAACCCTGCTGCTCTATATCCCCATCGGGGGCTACGAGCCGGTGCTGCAGGGCCACGGCGACCTGATATTGATTCTCTATCTGTTGACGATTCCCGCGCTGTCCATGGTGGCCGGCGGCTTCGCGTCCGGGTCTCCCTTTGCTACGGTGGGCGCGCAGCGTGAAATGGTGACTATGATGTCCTACGAGTTTCCGCTCGCGGTCGCCGTCGTGGCTATCGTCTGGAAGCTCCAGGAGGTCACGGGGGGCGGAGCCGTGTTCTCACTGTCGTATATCGCGGCTAACCCGTTGTGGGGCGAGGTCGGCCTGCTGGGTATCATCGGCCTGGCGTTGATCCTGCTGGCCATGGTCATCGTGATGCCAGCGGAGCTGTCCAAGGTGCCCTTCGATACGGGAGAGGCGGAGACGGAGATCGCTGAGGGACTGCTCGTGGAGTACTCAGGTCGCAACCTGGCCATGTTCTATCTCGCTGACGGCGTGAAGACCGTCGCTCTAGCATCGCTCATGGTGGCGTTGTTCTTCCCGTGGGGTATCGCGGAGACCCTGTCGCTGAGCGGCCTTGCGGCGGATGCAGCCAATATTGTCTTCTATCTCGTCAAGGTCTTGCTGGTCATGGTATTTGGGGTCACGTTGATACGGGTCGGCGTGGCGCGGCTGCGGATCAGTCAGGTGGTGTCAACGTACTGGGTGTCCATCACATTGATGGCGCTGCTTGGATTGGTGCTCCTCATGTGGGACTCTCAGGTATTATCGATACAGGTGTGGTAACATGTTTCCAATGATTAGACAGGTATTGAGACAGCTCTTCCAGAAGCCTTTCACGAACAAGTTCCCGGTCAAGTATGCCCCGAAGAATGTGACGGCGCTCTTGCAAAAGATAGCAGCCGGGGAGGCACAGCCCAACCCGCCGGTTGCGCTGCCGGATGACTTCCGCGGCAAGATCACCTATGAGAAGGAGAAATGCATCGGGTGCAAGCAGTGCATCCGGGTCTGCCCGGCGAAGGTCATCGAGTTCAAGGAGGACGAGAAAAAGATCAAGATGTACGTCGCACGGTGTATCTTCTGCGCGCAGTGCGTCGACGTCTGCCCCGTCAACTGTCTCCACAGCAGCCAGGAATTCCTCCTCGCCAACGTCGACCGCCTCGACCCCGAAACCCTGATAGTAGAGTAGAACGGGGAAAGAGTGAAGGCGGCGGCAGAGGCAGCAGCACAAATCCTCGCCGTCGGTAAGAGAAACAAATATCCTATCTTCATTTGTCCATAAAATTACGACTTGACTACCTTGGTGGTCAAGTTATGATTCTTGCTGAGTAAAATAGGAATATATATCTTGGCAAGCAAGACGTTAACAATGACATGTTTACTGCCTCTCTTGTTTAAAAAGGAAATACAGCTATCAGTTTTTTTTGGTATGGCCAAGATTAATATACAGTCAGCCGATTATTAACACTAGTTAACTTTGCGTGGTTAACAGTCATGGAGGTATGAGAATATGAAACAAAAAATGGATATCACGGGGATAGATGTCGGGGCGAAAGCACCCGACTTCGCGCTGAAAGACCACCTGGGGGAGCGGTTTTCATTGTCCGGGCATCGTGGACAATACGTGCTGCTGTCATTTCACCCGCTGGCGTGGACGAAGGTCTGTGCGCAGCAGATGCAGTCCCTGGAGGCGCACGTGGATGACTTCGAGGAGTTGCATACGATTGCAGTGGGTATCAGCGTCGACGCGACGCCATCCAAGAAGGCATGGGCTGAATCGCTCGACATTACGGAGACGCGCTTGCTCTCCGACTTCTGGCCGCACGGCGACGTCGCACAAAAATATGGCCTGTTCATCGCCGATCGGGGTATCTCTGGTCGGGCGAACGTTATCGTCGACCCTGAACAGCGCGTTGCCTGGACGAAGATATACGACATCCCTGAGTTGCCCGACATCGACGAGGTCATACAGATGCTGCGAGGCCTCCAATGAGCCAGGTGTTCACGTTCATCGTGGGCGGCAAGGCCGGGATGGGCGTCCGGAGCGCTGGCGCTACTGCTGCATCTATCTTCAATGCCATGGGCCGTGGCGTCTTCCAGATGGACGACTACCCGAGTCTCATCCGCGGGGGCCACAACTTCTCCGTGGTGTCGACCGCGCCAGGGGAGATATCGAGTCATTATATGCAGGCCCAGTTGGTCGTCGCGCTCGACCAGCGCAGCTATGATGTCCATGCATCGCACGTGTCAGATGACGGGGTCATGGTCCATGATGCAGACGTAGAGGGCGACGGTGTTCCGCTGCCCATCATGCAGGAGGCGGAGGAATACGAGCGCCCGGATCTCATATCGGGCGTAGCGTCCATCGCGTCACTCTGCGCCGCTATCGGCATGACATCGGAGCAACTGGAGGACATTGTACGGCGGGCGTATCCCTCTCACGTGGAGGAGAATCTCTCCTACGCGACGGCTATCTACGATGCCGCCGATGAAGAGATAGGCGGCCGCTTCCCGCTCGAGGAGGGAGAGCAGCACGGTGGCGTGGTGCTGACGGGTAATCAGGCTATCGCGCTGGGTGCCGCCGCAGCCGGCTTGAACAATTATTTCGCGTATCCGATGACGCCGTCGACATCGATTCTGCATTATCTGGCGGGGCATGACCGTGACCTGGGTATCGCGGTGATGCAGCCGGAGAATGAGCTCGCCGCCGCTAATATGGCCGTCGGGGCTGCCTTCGCAGGCTCCCGGGTCATGGTGGCGACCAGCGGCGGTGGCTTCGCTTTGATGGAGGAGGCCTTCTCCCTGGCAGGAATGACTGAGGCGCCTGTCCTGTTCGTGCTGTCCTCGCGGCCCGGCCCGTCGACGGGTGTGCCCACCTATACGGAGCAGGGCGACCTCTGGATGGCGCTGCATCAGGCGCATGGAGAGTTTCCGCGTATCGTGGCCTCGCCTGCTGGTATCGAGGAGGCCTTCACGCTGGCGGGAGAGATGCTCAGCCTGGTCTGGCGCTTTCAGACGCCTGGCATATTGTTGACGGAGAAGCATTGCTCTGAGAGCGCCATGAATGTAACCCTTGAGCCTGACGTGATTCCCTGGGCTGCGCCGGAGTTGCATGAGGGCGATGATTTCCAGCGATATCGATTGACGGACAGTGGTATATCTCCGCTCATGTTTCCACCCTCCGGGCAGACGATAAAATGGAACAGCTATGAGAGCGACGAAAACGGTATTACGACGGAGGATGGCGACGTCATCGAGGCGATGCATGACAAGCGGCAGCGGAAGCATCGCTCGCTGTTGCAGCATCTCCGGGATATGCGGACGGTCAACGTGTACGGCGATGGTGATGCAGTCATCTTTACCTATGGCTCGACGACGCTCAGCGTGCTCGAGGCGCTCCGCTTCGGTGATATCGATGCCCGGGTGGTCCAGCCAGTCTACCTGCGCCCGTTTCCCATGTGGGAGCTCGATGTATACGATGAGGGCGTAATGGTGGAGCAAAGCGCGGCGGGCTCGTTTGAGCGGCTGCTGCAGGAACGGGCGGGTATCTCGGCGACAGCGTCGGTTCGCAAATATGATGGGCGGCCGTTTGAACCGATGGAGTTAGCGAGGGAGCTCGAGGAGGTGCTTGCATGAAGGAGTTCGGCACATATGCGGAGAACACGTGGTGCCCTGGCTGCGGCAATTTCGGCATCCTCAGGGCTGTCAAGAAGGCAGCGGAGTTGCTCGACCGGTCAGATTTCGACCTCGATACCCTGGTCATCTCGTCGGGTATTGGCTGCCATGGCAAGATCTTTGATTATCTCGACCTGTCGGGCGTCTACTCGCTGCACGGCCGAGCTATCGCTACGGTATCGGGCATGAAGATGGCGAACCCGGCTCTGCATCCCCTGGCCTTCGTGGGGGACGGCGATGCCTACGGTGAGGGCCTGACGCATCTCTTGTTCGCGGCGAAGCGCAACATGGACATCACGGTGCTGGTGCACGACAACGGCGTCTACGGCCTGACGACGGGCCAGTTTACGCCGACGACGGAGCAGGGCATGAAGACTCGTTCGTCGCCGCGCGGCAACGTGGAGGAGCCATTCAATCCCCTGTTATTGATGCTGGATGCCGGTGCCACCTATGTTGCCCGTGGCTATCCAGGCAAGCTTGATCATCTCGCTGGCCTCATCGCGCGGGCGGTAGAGCATGACGGCTTTTCGTTCATCGATGTGCTCCAGCCCTGCGTCACGTTTCATGACACCTACAAGGAGTACAACCGCCGCGTCGAGGTGCTCGATGCCACGCCTGACCTGGAGGGAGCCCGTGAGATGGCGATGCAGCAGGAAACGCTCCCCATCGGTATCTTCTATCATGAGAGCGGGGTGCCGTATCATGAGCGACTCCTCGGGGGTTTCAACCCCGTTGGAGATGCACCGTCACGGGAGGAGCGCTTGGCGGCTGTGGAGGATGCACTCAAATGAGCCAAAAATTAACAATTGATAACTTTTTTATACTGCCATGCCATATAGGGAGTGTGGAACCATGAATGAAACACCCGACATGTTCTGTTTCCAGTGTGAGGAGACCGCCCGCGGTGAAGGATGCACCGTCAAGGGCGTCTGCGGCAAACCAGCCGACGTGGCAAACCTGCAGGATCTGCTCATCTATCTCCTGAAAGGCATATCGCTCATCACTACCGGTACAGCCGAGCGAAACACCGAGATAGACGAGTTCGTCACCGCGTCGCTCTTCTCGACCATCACCAACGCCAACTTCGACAGAGATCATTTCCTGGACAAGATATACGAGGCACTTGAAATCAGGGACGCCCTCAAAGAAGCATATGATATTCAGAGCGAGCACGACGCCATAACCTGGACACCCGCCGGCGACGAAGACATCATCAGCAAGGCCCGCAGCATCGGCGTCTTGGACACTGAGAACGAGGACATCCGGTCGCTCCGGGAGCTCATCACCTACGGCGTTAAAGGCATCGCCGCCTACTATCATCATGCATCGGTGCTCGGCAAGCAGGATGCAGCTATCCCTGCCTTCATGCAGCAGGCGCTGGCCGCCACCCTCCAGGATACATCAGTTGACGAGCTCGTCGACCTGACGCTGCAGACCGGGGACAGGGCCGTGCAGACTATGGCGCTCCTCGACCAGGCGAACACCGCCGCATACGGGAACCCGGAGCCAACAGATGTTGCCCTTGGCACGAGAGATAATCCAGGCATCCTCATCAGCGGTCATGACCTCCGGGACATGGAGGACCTGCTCAAGCAAACCGCCGATACTGGCATCGACGTCTATACGCATGGAGAGATGCTCCCTGCCAATGCCTATCCCGCCTTCAAAAAATATGAACATTTCGTCGGCAACTACGGAGGCTCATGGTGGAACCAGAAAAAAGAATTCGAGGCATTCAACGGGCCAATACTCATGACCACGAACTGCCTCGTGCCACCTAATGATTCATACAAGGACCGGGTGTACACCACGGGCGTCGTCGGGTACCCGGGTCTCCAGCACATCCCTGACAGAGACAATGGCGAAAAAGATTTCTCGATGCTCATCGAGCACGCGAAACGCTGCCAGCCTCCCGAGCAGCTGGAGGACGGAGAGATACCCGTCGGCTTCGCCCATGCCGCCGTCTCTGGCATGGCTGACAGGGTCGTCGAGGCCGTCAAGGCCGGCAAGATTGGCTCCTTTGTGGTCATGGCTGGCTGCGACGGCCGGCATGCGAGCCGTCAATATTATACCGAGTTCGCCGAGGCGCTTCCAGATGATGCGGTGATACTGACCGCTGGCTGCGCAAAATACCGGTACAACAAGCTCGACTTGGGCGACATTGATGGCATCCCCCGGGTGCTCGATGCCGGCCAGTGTAATGACTCCTACTCCCTGGTGGTCATCGCCCAGAAGCTCGCGGAGGCGTTCGACGTGGACGACATCAACGAGCTGCCCATTGCATTTAACATCGCGTGGTACGAGCAAAAAGCCGTCGCTGTTCTCCTCGCGTTGCTCTCCCTGGGCATCAAAGACATCATGCTGGGCCCCCGGCTGCCTGCGTTTGTTTCCCCCGCCGTGCTGGACGTCCTGGTGGAACAGTTCAACCTGCAGCCCAACAGCACCGTCGAGGACGACATGGAAATGCTGCTATCCACCCGAGATGACACATGAAACAGCCCGTCGTGGACTCCGAAGCGTGCATCGGCTGCGGTGTCTGCGCCCATCTCTGCCCTGGCGTGTTTGAGATCGTAGACGAGATCTCACGGGTCAAAGACCCCGGGGCATGTGCATCCTGTGACTGCCAGGAAGCCATCGACACCTGCCCGGTGGACGCCATCTCGTGGAGAGACACCGGAGCGTAACCGTGTCATCAGAGGAGCACGGCCACCATCGCCACATGCTGCAGGATTTCCGACAGCGCTTCATTGTTTCCCTCGTGGCGACAGTGCCCGTATTGCTGCTCTCCCCGACCATCCAGCAATGGCTTGGGTTTTCTCTCGAGTTCCCGGGGAGCACCTATCTGCTCTTCGCTGTCTCCACCTTCATCTTCGTCTACGGCGGCTGGCCGTTCCTCAGGGGACTCTACCGGGAGCTATCCAGCCGTCAGCCGGGGATGATGACCCTCATCGCGGTCGCTATCTCCGTCGCCTATTTTTATAGCGCTGCCGTGGTCTTCGGGTTGCCCGGGAAATACTTTTTCTGGGAGCTCGCGACGCTCATCGACGTCATGCTCCTTGGCCACTGGATAGAGATGCGCTCTGTCATGAGCGCCTCCCGCGCCCTGGAAAAACTGGCGCAGCTGATGCCCGACGTGGCACATCGCATCATCGACGGCGATACGGAGGATGTACCGGTGGACGAGCTCAGGGAGGGCGACCGCCTGCTGGTGAAGCCGGGAGAGAAGATACCCGCCGACGGCGTCGTTACCGCGGGGGACAGCTACGTCAACGAGGCCATGCTCACCGGGGAATCGACACCCGTACACAAGGAGGAGGGCAGCGAGGTCATCGGCGGCGCCGTCAACGGGGATGGCTCCTTGGAGATACGAGTGCAGCACACTGGTGAGGACTCCTACCTGTCAAAGGTCATCGACCTGGTCGAGCAGGCGCAGGCCTCGCAGTCGTCGACGCAGCGGCTCGCGGACCGGGCTGCCTTCTGGCTCACCCTCGTCGCCCTGACGGCTGGCTTCGTCACGCTTGCAGCGTGGCTGCTCGCCGGTCAATCATTCGTGTTCTCCATCGAGCGGATGGCCACTGTTATGGTCATCACCTGCCCGCACGCGCTCGGCTTGGCTATTCCCCTCGTCGTCGCGGTTTCGACGACGCTGTCCGCCCGCCATGGTCTGCTCATCCGGAACCGCACGGCCTTCGAGAACGCGCGGAACATCACGGCGGTAGTGTTCGACAAGACCGGGACGCTCACCGAGGGTACCTTCGCTGTCTCCACGGTGCAGCCGCTTACGGACGACTATGATGAGGCAGCCATCCTGCAGCTTGCTGCCTCGCTTGAGCAGCGAAGTGAGCATCCCATCGCCGGCGCCGTCATCGATGCGGCGGAGCAGCGCGATCTCCCGCTGCATGACGTGGTGGGCTTCCAGGCCATCAAGGGAGAGGGTATCGAAGGCGAAGTGGACGGTAACATTGTCAGGATTGTCAGCCCCAGCTCTCTCGAACAGCGGGGCATCGCACGTCATCCAGAAGCTGAGCAGGGTGCAGCAACCGTTGTCTACGTGCTGGTGGACGATGAGCCAGCGGGTATCATTACGCTGTCCGACTCCCTGCGGCCGCAGTCAAAAGAGGCGATACGTCGCCTCAAAGAAGCTGGCATTGCATGCTGGATGCTTACCGGGGACACCGAGCGTGCTGCTGCCGTCGTGGCTGACGAGCTGGATCTTGACGGCTACTTCGCCGGTGTGCTCCCCCATGAAAAACAAGAGAAAATCAGGGAGCTGCAGGAGCGCGGGGCCGTGGTAGCCATGACCGGGGACGGCATCAACGACGCTCCGGCGCTGGCGCAGGCTGACGTGGGCATCGCCATTGGCTCCGGGACTGATGTAGCGGCGGAGACAGCGGACATCATCCTGGTGGACAGCGATCCCATGGATGTCGCTTCGCTTATCCTCTTCGGCCGGGCGACCTATGGAAAGATGGTCCAAAATCTTTTATGGGCCACCGGGTATAACGTGGTAGCTATACCCCTGGCAGCCGGAGTGCTCTACAACCAGGGCGTCGTCATCTCGCCCGCGGCTGGAGCCATCCTGATGTCGCTGAGCACCATCATTGTGGCTATCAATGCCCGGCTGCTCAGTATGCCGGAGGAGGAATCAGATGGGCATCCTTGAGATAGACAACGTAACCCTTGCCGTCGAGGGCAAACATATTCTCGACGATCTCTCCATTGACTTCTGGGAGGGGCACGTGCACGCGATTGTAGGGCCCAACGGCGCCGGCAAGTCAACGCTGGCATTCACCATCATGGGGCTGGAGGGCTACCGGGACATCGATGGCGACATCCGCTTCGAGGGAGATTCAATCACCTCGCTCGCCGTCGACGAGCGCGCCCGACGGGGCATCACGCTGGCCTGGCAGGAGCCCGCCCGCTATGAGGGATTGAGCATCCAGTCGTTCATCCGGGCTGGCACCCCTGACGCGGACAGCGACACCATCGCCGACGTGCTTGAACAGGTTGGCTTGGCCCCCGAGGAATACATGGATAGAGCCGTCGATGAAACCCTGAGCGGCGGAGAGCGCAAAAAAATCGAGCTGGCATCCATCCTGGCCATGCGGCCCCGTTTCGTCATGCTGGATGAGCCCGACAGCGGCATCGACGTCGCCTCGCTGGAAAAAATCTTTGAAGGCATCGATCTGCTCCGGGGTTACGGCGCCACGGTGGTCCTCATCACGCACAGCATGACGGTCATGCAGCAGGCCGAGCACGCTTTTCTCCTCTGCGGCGGCCAGCTCGTGGACAAAGGACGCATGGAAAAAATTCTGCCCTACTTCGAGCAGGAATGCATCCCATGCGGCCACAAGAACATACCCGATGGAGGACGCGACAATGGAAATGAATGATTTACTCCAGCTGGCCCGGGTTGACAAAGCGCTGCAGGACGAGCAGACCGCGCATCTGGCCATCAATCTCAACGAGGTCGCCAGTAAACGGCTTGTCCCCGGCTTGACTGTTGAGACGGAGGAGCTTGATGACGGCGTCGCCGTGGCCATAACGGTCGCCGAGGACGTACGCATAGACCGACAGGTGCATCTCTGCTTCGGTGTTACCCGGGAGCAGGCCGTCCAGCACATCGACATGGACGTCACGTTGGAGCGCAACGCCGGGATATCCGTGCTCTCCCACTGCCTGTTTCCCCGGGCGGTTGACGTCGAACACATCATGGACGCCCGCATCCATATCGGCGAGAACGCCTCCTACAGCTACGACGAAAAACACATCCACAGCGAGGAGGGCGGCATCGCTGTCTATCCATCCGCCGAGGTTGAACTGGAGCCCAACGCCCGCTTCGCCACCGTCTTCGAGCTCATCCAGGGGCGCGTTGGCGTCCTGGACATCGATTATGGCATTACGGGACACGAACACAGCACCCTGGAGATGCTGAGCAAGGTCAGCGGCCGCGCCGATGACCATATCAAGATAAACGAGCGTGGTGACCTCGTCGGTGAGGGCGCCCGCGGCGTGTTGAACTCCAGAGTCGCGGTGCGTGACGAGGCCACGGCAGAGGTCTACAACAAGCTCCGCGCCACTGCTCCATATGCGCGTGGCCACGTCGACTGCAAGGAGATCATCAAGGATAACGGCCGGGCGACAGCTATCCCCATCGTCGAGGTGCTCCATCCCCTGGCGCATGTCACCCATGAGGCGGCCATTGGCAGCGTCGACACCAAGCAGCTGCAGACGTTGATGGCCCGGGGTCTCAACGAGGATGAGGCAACCGAGCGCATCATCGAAGGGCTGCTCAGTTGAGCATGGGCACGATCACGCTATCAGGGCAGGACGTCGAGGCTTTCCGTGAAGTCATCTATGACTACTATGCACGGCACAGCCGGCGTTTTCCCTGGCGAGAGACCACCGATCCCTACCATATCCTGGTCTCCGAGGTCATGCTCCAGCAGACGCAGACGTCACGAGCTGTCCCGAAATATCATCTGTTTCTCGACCGGTTTCCCGACGTACAGACGCTCGCCTTGGCTTCTTTGCATGACGTCCTCGAGGCGTGGCAGGGCCTGGGTTACAACCGCCGGGCCAAATATCTCCAGCAGGCCGCGGTAGCCATCGTCGACCGTTTTGACGGCGTCGTTCCATCGGATGAGGCATCGCTGCGCTCCTTGCCCGGCATCGGTCCCTATACGGCAGCGGCCGTCCGAGCATTTGCCTTCAATGTGCCAGCGGTGGTCATGGATACCAATGTCCGCACGGTGTTCATCCATTTTTTCTTTCCCGCCCAGGATGAGGTTGACGATGCAGATATCCGTCCGCTGGTGGAGGCCACGCTGGACCGGGACAATCCACGGCGGTGGTACAGCGCGCTGATGGACTACGGCGTCATGCTCAAGCAGCGCTACGGGAATCCGGGGCGGACGAGTACCAGTTATACCCGGCAGAGCCAGTTCGAGGGCTCCGATCGACAGATACGGGGCGAAATTGTCCGATTGCTGCTCGATACGCCGGGTATGACCCGTCAGGGGCTCGTCGATGCTATTGATGCAGATGAGGCCCGTGTCCTTGGCGTCGTTGGCCGACTCTGCGAGGAGCACATGGTCGTGGAGCGGCATAACCGGCTGTACATTCCCCAGAAACGTTAACAATTGAAAACATTTTTATGGGGGGCGGCGTTCACCTCCATACCATGACTGAAAACAAAATGACCACCCGGTTCCTCGAGGATGCATTTTCCGGCGAAAGCCAGGCTCACATGAAATACCAGCTTTTTGCAGATATCGCGGCCAAGCAGGGCATGCCCAACATTGCCCGCCTGTTCCGCGCTGTCTCCTACGCGGAGCTCGTCCACGCCCGGAATCATCTCAAGGCATTGGGCCACATGGGCGATACCGAGGACAACCTCCAGGCGGCGCTCGACGGGGAAACCTTCGAGATAGAAGAAATGTACCCTGTCTACAAGCAGACCGCTCAGATGCAGGGAGACGAGCAAGCCGAACGCGCCACTCATTACGCGCTGGAGGCCGAAAAAATCCACGCTGACCTGTACACGCAGGCCAGAGAGGCTGCATCGCAGGATAAGGATCTCGGCATGGATACCATCTACGTCTGCCCCGTCTGCGGCCATACCGTTGTCGGCGAGATCCCGGACTGCTGCCCGATATGCGGCGTCAAGGGAGAACGCTTCACCGCGTTCGAGGCATAGCCATGGTCCGCGATGTCATCGAACAACGACGTGCCTATCGCTCGCTGGCCCCGGTGGAGATAACCCGGGAGCTGATAGAAGACCTGGCGGAATGCGCCCGCCTGGCACCCTCCTGCTTCAACCATCAGCCCTGGCGCTACGTGTTCGTGCATGACGAGATGATGCTCGAAAAGATGCACGGGACGCTCTCAAATGGCAACGAATGGGCAACCCGGGCGTCGATGATTATCGCCGTCTACTGTAAGGAGGACGACGACTGTGTCATCCATGACCGTCGCTACTATCGCTTCGACACCGGCCTGGCCACGGCGTTTCTCATCCTCCGGGCCACGGAGCTCGGCCTCGTCGCGCATCCCATCGCCGGCTACAGCCCCTCCAAGGTCAGCGACATCCTGGGCATCCCCGCCGACTACCAGGTCATCACGCTGGTCATCGTCGGCCGTCATGCAGACGACATCAATTCCTTGCTCACGGACAAGCAGCGGGCCGCCGAACGGGAGCGGCCGGAACGAAAACCATTCGACGCGGTGGCGTCCATCAATCGGTATGAGCCGCCAGCATAAACGGGAGCCCAACCGCCTCATCGACGAGCCGAGCCCATACCTCCAGCAGCACGCCTACAATCCCGTCGACTGGTATCCCTGGAGCGAGGAGGCCTTCCAGCACGCCCGGGAGCAAGACAAACCCATATTTCTCTCCATTGGATACTCCACCTGCCACTGGTGCCACGTCATGGCTGAGGAGTCATTCGAGGACGAGGAAGTGGCGGCGCTGCTCAACGATACCTTCATCTGCATCAAGGTCGACCGGGAGGAACGACCCGACATCGACAGCATCTACATGACCGCCGCGCAGCTCATCACCGGCACCGGCGGCTGGCCGCTCACTATCTTCATGACCCCAGACAGGCAGCCGTTCTATGCCGCCACGTATCTGCCCAAGCATGCCCGGTTCGGGCAGCCCGGGCTCATGGAGCTCGTGCAACGTGTCCGAGAGCTCTGGACCACCGGCCGGGAGGAGCTGCTCGCCACGGCAGGACGGCTCACCCATGCGCTGCAAAACATGCCCCAGCCAACGGATGAACTCCCGAATCGTGACACGCTCGACGAGGGCTACCGGCAGCTCCATGCATCCTTCGATGCCACGCACGGCGGATTCAACGGGGCTCCGAAGTTTCCCACGCCGCATCGCCTGCTCTTTCTGCTGCGATACTGGTGCCGCACCCGTGAGCCGGAAGCGCTGGGGATAGTAGAAGCGACGCTGCAGGCCATGCACGACGGCGGCATGTACGACCACCTGGGCGGCGGCTTTCATCGCTATGCGACAGATGCTCGATGGCGTGTCCCCCACTTTGAAAAAATGCTCTATGACCAAGCATTGCTTGTGCTCGCCTATCTCGAGGTCTACCAGGCGACCGCCAGAAAGCAATATGCCAAGGTCGCCAGAGAAACCCTTGCATACGTGCTCCGGGACCTGCAGCACCCCCAGGGTGGCTTCTCCGCCGCAGAGGATGCAGACTCACCAGAGGGCGAGGGCGCCTTCTACCGCTGGACCAGACAGGATATCGAAGACATCCTTGGAAGCCAGGCGGAACTCTTCTTCCAGGCATACGACGTATCAGACGAGGGAACCCTGTACCGCATCGCCTCTGATGAACAGCTCGGGGAGCAACTGCTAGAGGCACGGCAGCGACTCTACCGGGCTCGAAGCGAGCGCACCCGGCCAGCGCAGGATGACAAGATACTCGCCGACTGGAACGGACTCATGATAGCCGCGCTGGCTCGGGCAGGCCAGGTGTTCGACGACGAGCGATACATCGAGACAGCGGAGCGAGCTGCCGGGTTCATCTGGCAGCATATGCATGACAATGGCGGCATCCGGCACCGCTACCGCGACGGACACGTCAGCCAGCAGCGTTATGCAAGCGATGCCGCCTTTTATATCTGGGGGCTCATCGAGCTCTACCTGGCCACGTTCACCCCCGCATATCTAAAGCAGGCTATACAGATACAGGATGACATGTTTGAACGATTCTGGAATACAGCGCGTGGCGGTTTTTATCTCACCGAGCACGACAGCGACACCCCGCTGGTACGGAGCATGCCCACGGAGGACGGCGCCCTGCCGTCAGCCAACGCCATCGCCATGTACAACCTCCTCCGGTTGGGGCATCTCACCGGGGAGCAGCGCTGGCATGACCTGGCGGAGCAGCTGCTTACACTTGCAGCGTCGGCCCGGCGATGGCCCACGGCGCATACCATGTGGCTGTCAGCCCTGGAGCTGGCGTATGGCACGTCTCGTGAACTCGTGGTCACGGCACCCGAGGAACAGGACGCTATTTCCGCCATCCGGGGCATCCAGCGGCAGTATCTGCCCCATACCGTGATCTTGTTCAAGCGGGAGGGCATCACGAAAGTCGCTCCGTTCACTCGAGATATGCCTGCTGGTGACGCGGTCACGTTTTACGTCTGTACGGGGCAGACCTGCCGGGCGCCCACCACGGATATCAGCGTAGTGCTCGACGAGCTGGATCCGCCCCAGCGGCATGACCTGGCGGAACCATGAACGTCTTTCTCACTACCTTTGAGGCGGTTGCCGCACTGCTCGGCATCGGTGTCATCGGCTTCTATATCGTCCGACGGCGGATGCTTCCGGAAAAAGTGCTGGGACTGCTGTCGCCGCTGGCGCTCGACATCGCGCTGCCCAGCCTGGTGTTCGCGAATATCATCACCGGGTTCTCTCCGGCGGACCAGCCTGAATGGTGGCAGCTTCCCGTATGGTGGCTAGGCTTTACCGCTCTTGCGCTCGGCTTTACTCTGGTGACGCTGCCGTTCGTCCAGACATCTATACGCCGGGAGTTCGCCGTGACACTCTTCTACAACAACGCTATCTTTTTCCCGCTGGCCATCGTCACTGGTCTCTTAGGCGGCGACTCGTCTCTGCTGGTCTCTATTTTTCTGTTCACTATTTTTTATCCCGCGTTTTTCTTTAGTACGTGGCCCTTCTTTTTTGGGGAACGCCGCAGCGTCGCTTGGCGTAAGATACTGCATCCGGTGTTGATAGCCACGCTGGTGGCGGTGGCCATCCGGCTGATGGGTTGGCATGCATATGTACCCTCGTTCGTGGTTGACATGCTCGAGCTGCTCGGCGGGATGACTGTCCCCTTGCTGCTCATCATACTGGGCGGGAGCATCTA